>CAZEWD010000011.1:0-23067 GCA_964515725.1 uncultured Binatia bacterium (SeqCode) | reverse complement strand
CCCACGACCGAGGAGCCGTCACACTCCGAAGATCAACAGCGAGCGGGACATCCCCTCTGGTTGGTCGAACATGTATTGTTGTTGACAGGGTTCGTACCGTGGGCGTAGAGCCCCGTCGTATCTACCTGTCTCACCAACCAAAGGGGGTTCGATGCAGACTCGATACGTGAGCCTGGTGTTGGCGATTTCTTTTCTTGCCGGTCTCGTTCTGACTGAAACCGCACACGCTGCGGCCTATCCGGGAAACCGATGCGCCGCGGCTAAGCTGAGAGCTGCAGGAGGCAAATGCCGGGCTCGCCTCGGTGCATGGGCGGCATTTGCCATCGGTGGTGGAATCAATGTCACCAAACGCGACACCGCTCTTGGTAACGCAACAAACAGATTGAGAAATTCGTGGGAAAAGGCCGAAAGGGCAGCCGCAAAAAAGAGTGTCGATTGTGTCGATATGACGTTGGCCAACGATGATGCACAAACTCAAATCGACGACGTTGTGGACGGTATTTACACAGACATCATCAGTGGTCTGAATCTTTCAACCAAAGACGAGGCCAAATGTTCTGCGGCACTCCTGAAGGCTGCCGGGAAAATGTGCTCCACGTATTTTGCAAAGGAAGCCGCGTATCTTCAGAAACTGGCAGCGGGTAAGACGAAGCGTGACAACGGAAGGGCAAAAGCTCTGGCCGCGCTCACGGCCACCGTAAACAAGCAACTTGCGGGGAATTGTCCGACAACCGCCACACTCACCTCGATCAGCACTGCCGTCGATCATCTCGTCGCCGACATTACGGACAAGATCATTGTTTCACCCAATGTCGACGATACACAGTTCACGATGATCTCACCCACTGAGAACCCGGGAATCCGATATGGAAAGGATACCCTCCACCCCGTCTGCTCCTACGGCACGCCGTACCACTATTTCGTCAAGCGAGGTTCCGTGAACAAGCTGCTCATCTACTACCAGGGAGGTGGGGCATGCTGGGATCTCGCCACATGCGTCAATATTCAGACCTTCGACAAAGACGTGGACCCGTCTTCCTGGGATAACCCTAACTATTTGTTCACTGGCTTCGGTGATCTGAACAACCCGCTCAATCCGTTCAAAGACTGGAACATCGTCTTTGTCCCCTATTGCACGGGGGACATCCATTTCGGCGACAGTAGTCCCTACTATGGGTTGCAAGAAATCAAACACAAAGGCTGGCACAACGCCCGGACGGTAGAAAAATGGGCTCGTGAGCACTTTCTTGCGCCTGATGAGATCTTCATCACAGGGTCGAGTGCGGGGGCCTATGGAGCCTTCTTCAACGCGCCAGCACATCACGATGTCTGGCCCGATTCCAGGATTTCCGTCCTGGGTGATGCCGGCAACGGCGTCATCACCTCGAGCTTTCTGCAAAACGAATTCAGCAACTGGAATTTCGAGGCGCATCTGCCCCCCCAAATCCCGGGAATTCGAGAGGCGATCGTCGACGGTGGAGGCCTGGCACAGTACTCCCAGGCCGTTGCCCACTACTATCCGAATACGGCATGGGCGCATTACTCGACGGCCTACGATGGCGCCACGGGTGGTCAAACGGGCTTCTACAACGTCATGTTGAACCTGCAGAACGTCCTCGAGTGGCTCAACTGGTGGCATGCCACCTGCCAGTGGCACGATGTGATGGTGCAACAGGCGTACGCCACGGCCAGCGCGGCACCCGGCAATTATCGCTACTACATCGGCGCCGGCTCGACACACACAATGTGGGGGTACGACAAGGTCTATACCGACACCACCGGCAATGTGCCGACGATCGTCGACTGGATCAACGCGATGCGCGATCGGACGATGGCCTGGACGAATGTCGAGTGCGACACCCCGGCACACTGCGGCACACTGTTACCTGGCGACCCAAAACCGGGGACACTGCCAAACCCACCCTTTTCGCAGTCCGGTCAGGACGTCATCATCACCTGCCCGTAGGTGTGCAATCGGTACCGGATCGAGCGAGCTACATCGAGGATCAGCGCGAGCAAGAACCAAGGCCCGGGAAGGCAGAGACGTAGCGCGCCGTCGCAGTTCCTACGCTGTCTGTTCGATCCGTCGCGTGCTGACACTCTCGGGGTGGCAGGAATCGCCCGCGCCGGTGCGCGCGGGCGATCGAGCACAGTGCCCCCAGAGAATTATGCCCGCGGTTGCAGCAGGTCGCGGATTTCCGTGAGCAATTTCACTTCGGCAGACGGCTCGGGTGGTGCAGCCGGCTCCTCGGGTTTGCGGGTGAAACGATTGACCTGTTTGATGAGGATAAAGATGGCAAAGGCAACGATGGTAAAATCAATGACCTGATTGATGAAAATGCCATAGTTGAGGGTCGCCGCCCCTGCATCCCTGGCTGCCTTGATGGTTGGGAAACTGTTGCCCGACAGATCGATGAACAGGTTCGAAAAATCCATCTTGCCCATCAACAGGCCGAGAGGCGGCATCAGGATGTCGGAAACGAACGACGCAACGATCTTCCCAAAGGCGCCTCCAATAATGATACCGACGGCCATATCGAGGACGTTGCCTCTCATGGCAAATTCTTTGAACTCTTTCAGCATGGAACTCCCCTTTCTGCCGATCCTCTCCGGATCCAGCATTCCAGTCGTCTATCGTCCGGGGTCCCGACCGACGGCACACTGGCTGAAGCAGCCGGTGCCGTGCCGGTGCCGGTGCCGGGAGCCTTCCGAGACGACTCTTCAAGTAGAATCCCGATACTCCGGCGCCGAATCCGTTTCAACGAGAATGCATCCGGGCCTCTCGCAGCGCCTGAGCCGGAGTGAGCACCAGAGAGCCTTCCGTCCGCTCCGTCTCCTTTTGCTCCACTTCCTGCCAGTACTCGGCGAAGCAGTTGCCTGCCATCAACTGACAGAACGGGATCTCCCGGCCACCGATTTCGCTCGATGCCAGCGCAAGGGCAACGGCGAGCATCTGGCGGGCCTGCCTCTCACGCCGAGTGACATGGAAATAATAGGCCATTTCTTCGAATCGTCGCTGCCAACCGTCACGGTGGGCGCCACCGAAGATCTCCTCCAGTGCATGCTGGATGATTTCGGTGTATCGATCGCGCTGCTGAAGTTCCGAAAGTACGATCGGGCTCTCCTTCACCCCACGGAGCTGATCGAGATACGGCTTCAGATTCTCCGGTGTAAAAAACCAGGTACGAAATTCTTTTTCCCTGAGGAGGTCTCCTGAGTCCTCCAAGGCCGCTGTGTCCGATCGGACTGTCTCGGGGTCCAGAACCGTCGAGATCAGAGGCGGTAACCAATCCGGCGGGGGTGTGTGCAACATACGGCTGCGCAACGCCTTGTAGTCACCGGTAATCGTTCGCTTGTTTTCCGATGCACGGGCATGGGCCTGGGCAAGGAGGAAATCACAATAGCGCCAATCGGCAGGCACCATCTCGATCTCGTGTTTGAGCCGCATCTCCTCTGCCGCTGCGTGCAACTCTTTTCGCGAAGTCTCCGTAAGGTAGACTTCCCTCATGCCCTCCGGTTCATTGACGATCGCCATCAGTTGATCGATTCCCCTGGGCCGCACCTTGAGCAGCCAGACGAGCCGATCGCCACGGCCGTCGAAAGGAGACAGATAACCTTCCATCGTAGGTCCGGGCACGATGAGCACCGGTGTGGCGGATGCGGGTGCCGGAACTTCAACTCCGCGTTGTGCCAGCCGGTAGAGAGATCGTTTGATCTCTTTCCGCACGAGTTTGTCCGCAGATCCCCGTTCGAGCGCCAACAGCGCATCGACGCAGGCACGGCTGGCGCCATTTCCCAACCGCGCTGCAATGGCAAAATCAGAGGCTGTGTCACGCCCAATGTGGTCCCTCAGTGTCGCGGGGTCCGTGTCATCCGTTACGCCCCACTGTCGCAGCAATTCCTCTCCGTGCCGTAGGATCGTATCACGGTTGGTTTTGGCCATTGTCCTCTACCTGCTCCCCTTGCTTCGCCTCGCCCCTGGCGGCTGCATGGGGAAACATTCCCAGTTTGCCTGTGACATGGTCCCTGAGCCAATGCGCATCCCACCATTCGACCGGATCGACGTGAATTCCGTGCAACATGGTCGAGAAGTGGAGGTGATCACCTCCAGCCAAACCGGTTTCCCCCGTATGTCCAAGAGTCTGGCCCATGTGCAGCTTGTCGCCTTCACGCACCGTTTCGGAGCTGAGGTGTCCATACAAGGTGAAGATCCCCAGGCCATGATCGATGATGACGGTATTGCCATAGATACCGAGATTTCCCGCAAACACCACGATTCCGTTCTGCCCGGCAATTACCGGACTGAGCTTCAGTGATGCGAGATCGAAACCGAGGTGCGTCTGATGGTCGATCACCTCGTCGCGATACTTGTAGGTGCGCCGATCGGCGAAGGAACTGAGCGGCGCGGCATTCGGCTGCCGCCGGAAGGCGCCACTCCAGAGCGGCCCTGGCACACTGTGTGCGGTGAGTTCACGGATACGGCTTTCATTCTGCTTGCGCAGGTCGCGATTGATCCGGAGGTAGCCCTCCACGAGATTGCTGCTTGGCGGCAGGCCATTCGCCTGCTCCAACTCAGGCACCTTGCGCATGAGAAAATCATCATCGAGGCGCAGTTCACGTTCGGCAAAGCGGCGCGACTTGATGCTGACGGGCAGAGGCACTTCACGCCGATTGCCCGCACCGTCGATCGCCACCAGACGCGGTTGTGCGCTGGTGTCGAGGTCCTGGGGGATGGCGAAGAATCCCAGCATGATGGACGGATCTTCGAAGTAGCGGGCGACTCCCGGAAAGACGTAGCGATCAACCTCGATGTGACTCGCCACGGTATCCGCGGAGACACGCCAGACAGCGAGATCGACGCCACCGAGGCGCATGTTGTGCTGCGTGGTCAAGGGCGCCACCTGCGGCGGCGAGAGGTCCACAGTGACGGGTACCGCCAGGACCGGAGCGCTCGGCGAACCGAGTGGGTGCCAGGCGTAGGTATCGGCAATGAGCTCGAGAGTGGCGCTTCCTTCCGGGATCTTCAACGGAACGAGATCGGGTTCGACACGCAGGCGCTGTTCGGTCACGAGACTGCCGCGCCAGCCGGTGGCCGGGTATTCCTGAGAAAAGATCTCATAGATTGCGTCCCCTGCCCGCAGGTGAACAGCGACACGGCGCAGGCCGGGTCCCGATGCCTTCACCTCGATGTCGAGGGCCGGAGTACGCCCGATTGATGTGACCGGCGACATCAACCGGGCCTCGGGGCGTCCGCTCTCCCTCTTCAGCCACCACGCGGTGCCAAGCGCCAATACGCCAAGAACGAGGAGTCCTGCCAGAACCCTGCGCATCAGGGTGCCTCTGGCAGGAGAAATTTTTTGATCCCTGCCCCCGTATGCTCGACCGGCCTGAATCCTTCTCCGGCCGCCACGGGGCGTTCAACGGAGAGGATCGGTCGGCGCAGGGGGGTGAGCGGAACGGACCCAGACGTCTTTCTTGCAACAGCCGTCATAGATCGTCTGCTTTTGGAGTCCGCCCCGCTCCAAGTCAAGGCGAGTCCTGCGCGGCACGCACAGGAAGCGAAGGAGGCCCTGACCCTTTGGCTGTCGCAGTGGCACGAGGATCCCGTTCAGCGGCGCGAGAGTTCGGCGCAGGGAGAGGCAGAGCCTGCCGGTTGCGCATCGGCATAACTTGCCAGAAGGATGGTCAGAATTGCAGCGACCAGCAGGATCGCCAGAAGAAAGGGATCATCCTGGACTCGCCTGGTAACGCGCCGGTGCACTCCGGCAACAGACTTTCGCTTCAACGGTTTCATCACGGGGTGTAAGGAGCGCATCATCTCGTGTTTCTCTTCCTTCGGGTTTCACCTTGATCGAACAAAGGTAATGGGACAGCGTCTCGGCGTAACTTGCGCAAAGCAATTTGCTCCAAACGCCTCGCGGTGAACTCAGTCATACCGAGGGCTGCCGCGACCTCTGAATATGAAACAAGCCCTCGCGGGCCGCCGAAGCGCACTCGCAGGCAGGATACCTCGGCAAGGGACAGTCTCGTTTCCATCGGTTTCTCCTCTTTCCAGCTCTCCTGATACGGCGTCATGGAAACTCGGCCGACCATCACAGCACAATGGATGCCATCCAAAAGAGTCCTTTGGGTATCAGGACTACGAGGTTTCCGTTGGGAATTGGCATGCCCATCGATGGATATGGATCGAGCAGAGGGCTGCTCATCGTGCGGGCGAAGGGGACGGAACATTCACAGCGCCATACCGGCCGCACCACGCAGCATGGCGATGGTGGTCTGCCAGTCGAGCGGAGTTGAACTCACCGGCTATAAGACCAGGGGACGGACCCGCCGGATGCCAGCCAACACCGTGTTGGGCGATCGCTGCGTTGACAATTCGAGGGCCCTTTTGTAGCGTCGCTTGCTTTTGGAAAGGCGGCCGGCAGGTCGCTGCATCACTGCATGTTTGACACGCTATCCGAGAAAATCGAGCAGACCGTACGGAAGCTGCGCGGCCTGGGCAAGATCACCGAGCGCAACATCGAGGACGCAGTCCGGGATGTGCGTATGGCCCTGCTCGAGGCAGACGTCCATTTTCAGGTCGTCAGAGATTTCACGGATCATGTGCGGGAACACGCGTTGGGCCAGGAGGTCCTCTCCAGCCTCACGCCGGCACAGCAGTTCGTCAAGATCGTCGACTCCGAACTCACCCGCATGATGGGGGAACAGGCGACCCCGCTGAACCTGGGTTTCGCTCCGCCGCTGACAATCATGTTGGTCGGCCTGCAGGGCTCGGGCAAAACGACGACGGTCGCAAAGCTGGCGCGTTTCCTGAAAACGCAGGCGAAACGCACGCCGTATCTGGTTCCGGCCGACGTTTATCGTCCTGCCGCCATCGAACAGCTCACCACACTGGGTAAGCAGATAGACTGCGCTGTCCATCCATCGTCGGCTGATACCGACCCGGTAGAGATCGTCCGGGAGGCGCAACAGTATGCCCGGCAGCACGCCCTCGACGCACTGCTGATCGACACCGCTGGGCGCCTGCACATCGACAACGAGTTGATGTCCGAACTGGAACGTATGAAAGCGGCCATCCAACCGCATCACATCGTGCTCGTCGTCGATGCGATGACGGGTCAGGATGCGGTCAACGTCGCACGCGGCTTCCACGAACGGCTCGGACTGAGTGGTGTGATTCTCACCAAGCTCGACGGCGACGCCCGCGGCGGTGCAGCGTTGTCTGTACGTGCGGTCACCGGCGCTCCGATCCTTTTTGCCGGCATCGGAGAAAAGACCGATGCGTTGGAGGTGTTCCACCCGGATCGCATGGCACGCCGTATCCTCGGTATGGGCGATATGCTCACGCTCATCGAAAAGGCCGAGCGCGCATACGATGCCAAGCAAGCCGAGGCCCTGCAGAAAAAGCTGCGGCGCAACGAATTCACCCTCGACGATTTCCGCGATCAGTTGCAGGCTGTAAAGAAGATCGGCTCCATGGGCGAGATCA
Source organism: uncultured Binatia bacterium (SeqCode) (assembly GCA_964515725.1). Taxonomy (GTDB): domain Bacteria; phylum Desulfobacterota; class Binatia; order HRBIN30; family HRBIN30; genus CAZEWD01. The sequence continues at coordinate 15,578 of CAZEWD010000011.1, read as the reverse complement.
TGGGCATGATCCCCGGAATGAAGAAATTCACCCGTGGGCTGGACATGGGGCAGGCTGAAGGCGAAATGAAACGCATCGAAGCGATCATCAGCTCCATGACGAACCAGGAGAGACGCAATCACCTGATTCTCAATGCGAGCCGCCGAAGACGCATCGCTCTGGGAAGCGGAACTTCGGTGGCCGAGGTGAACCGATTTCTCAAGCAGTTCGAGCAGACTCGCAAGATGATGAAGCAAATGAGCAAAATGATGGGACGTGGCGGATTTCCGCGCGGTCTCTCGATGTAGATTGATGACCCCAGAGGAGAGGAGTACATAACACCCATGGCAACCACGATCCGCCTGGCCCGGCACGGCGCCAAGAAAAAACCCTTTTACCGCATCGTCGTCGCGGATAGCCGGGCGCCGCGGGACGGCCGCCGCCTCGATCAGGTCGGCATCTACGACCCGACTCGCACTCCCGAACAGGTCCATTTCGACGAAGAGAAACTCGCATCCTGGCTGAAACGGGGAGCGCGTCCGAGTCTCACCGTCTCCCAACTCATGAAACGCAGCGGTATCTCGGCCGTAGCGGCGACCGCCGTGCCGCCACAGCCAGATCCAGGGGAGGCTCAGGCATGAAGGAACTCGTTCAGCTCCTGGCCAGGTCTCTCGTCAACAGCCCCGATGCGGTCGATGTAAAAGAGACGCAGGGGGAGACCGCCTCGGTCATCGAGTTGAAGGTGGCGCCTGAGGACCTTGGCCGGATCATCGGCAAGCAAGGGCGGACCGCCAAATCCATCCGCACGATCCTGAACGCTGCGGCATCACGCGCCAACCGTAAGGTCGTGCTCGAAATCGTCGAAGAAAAATAGCGGTCGTGCTGCGTCCGCGCCGCCCGTGGCCGATTCGCTGATAGCCCTCGGGCGCCTCGTCAACGTCCACGCGACACGCGGGGAACTACGGCTGCTGCTCTACAATCCCGACTCCCACACACTCGCCCGGGGGACACAGGTCACCCTACGCCGCGGAAACGAGGAGATCCGGTCCGAGATAGTCGCCCTGCGGCCGCACAAGCGCTTTCTTCTGGTCACCCTGCGCGGGTGTGATTCCATGTCCGCAGCCGAGCATCTCGTGGGTATGGAACTCCTTGTGCCGGATTCCCAGCTTCCTCCCTTGAAGGAAAACGAGGTCTACCATTACCAACTGGTGGGAATGCGTGTCGAAGACGAAGTCGGGGCCGACATCGGCGTGGTGGAGAAAGTCATGCCTCTGCCCGGCGCCGATGTGTGTGTGGTGCGCTCTCCCACCGGAAAAGAGCACCTGATTCCCATGGTCGGGCATTTCGTGAAGAAGCTCGATCGCGAGGGACGCCGCCTCGTCATTCGGCCAGTTCCCGGTCTGCTGGATCTTTGATGCGCTTCTATATCCTGACCATTTTCCCCGAACTTTTTTCGTCCGTCCTCTCGACAACGATGCTCCAGAAGGGACAGGAACGCGGCGCCCTGCAGTTCGAATTGTGCAACATCCGCGAGTTTGCCACGGACAAACATCGCATGACCGACGATACACCGTACGGCGGTGGTCAGGGCATGGTCATGAAAGTCGACCCCATCGTAGCGGCCCTGGAATCGATCGGTGACGGTCCCGCCCGCCCGCATCGCATCCTGCTCTCTCCCGCCGGCGCGGTACTGACACAGCAGCGAGCGCGTGAATTGGCAGGTCTTGCATCGATCGCTCTCATCTGCGGCCGCTACGAAGGTGTCGACGATCGCGTGCGCCAATATGTGGACGAGGAATTGTCCATCGGCGATTATGTCCTCTCCGGAGGAGAAATCGCTGCCATCGTGGTCATCGACGCCGTCAGTCGTCTCGTGCCGGGAGTCCTCGGTTGCTCCGAATCGGCGCAGATCGAATCGTTCCAGGACGGCCTCCTCGAATATCCCCAGTACACGCGACCGCCAGAGTTCCGCGGCGTGACCGTGCCGGAAATCCTCCTTTCCGGGAATCACGGTGCGATTGCCCGCTGGCGGCGGCAGCAGGCGCTCGAACGAACTCTGAAAACCCGCCCAGAACTCCTCGAACGGGCACCCCTCAGCGACCAGGAACGGGATTTCGTAACGAAACGGCAGCGCAATGGCTGACCTGTATCTGGTGCTCTTGCATCATCCCGTTCTCGACAAGAACGGCCAGATCGTTACCACGGCGTTGACGAACCTCGACATCCATGACATCGCACGCTCGGCCCGCACCTACGGGGTGCGCGGTTTTTTCGTCGCCCATCCCGTGAAGGCTCTACGTGTGTTGGCCGCGAAGATCATGGAACACTGGGAGTCGGGCTATGGCAGCACGTACAACCTGACCCGCAAGGACGCCTTGAGTCTGGTACGCCTCGAACAAGACCTCGATACGGCGCTTCTGACGCTCGAACGAGAAACCGGCATGCGCCCTCGTCTGGTGATCACCTCCGCGCGCCCCGGGCCGGGCCGGACGAGTTTCTCCGAGCTACGCCAGGACCTGGAAACACGCAACGAACCTCATCTCGTGGTTTTCGGCACTGGCTGGGGACTCTCTTCCGAGACGATCGACCGGGCAGATGTCTTTCTCGAACCAATCTGCGGGCCAACCGACTACAATCATCTGTCGGTCCGTTCCGCGGCCGCCATCCTGCTTGACCGGCTGCGAGGCCAGCGCTAAGAGCCGCGTTCCGTCCAATTTCTCTGTGAGGTGGTGCCATGAACGTCATCGATGCGATCGAACGCGAACAACTGCGCGAGGACGTCCCACGATTCAAGGCTGGTGATACGGTCCGCGTCCACGTGAAGGTCGTCGAAGGCGAAAAAGAGCGCATTCAGGTGTTCGAGGGGGTCTGCATCCGCAGGACGAATGGCGCCAACCGGGCGACATTCACGGTACGCAAGGTATCCTATAGTGTAGGCGTCGAGCGCACGTTTCCGCTCCACTCCCCGAGATTGGACAAGATCGAGGTCGTGACGCGAAGGGCGGTGCGCCGTGCCCGCCTCTACTATTTGCGCGGGTTATCGGGCAAAGCGGCGCGCATCGAAGAAGCGGCAAACTGAACATCGCGCCGCGACGCGGAAATTCGATCATCCGGCAAGACCGGGGTCGCCGCATGGAACCGGCGTGGCCGGATCATGCCGGGCCGACCGGTACGAGGTGCGGCCTGGTGCGATCCATGACCCACCCCTTATCTCGGTGGCGCCGCTCCGCCGCTTTGTGACATCGGCGCCCGCGGTTTTGGCGGGCCCGAGATCTCGACAAATTCGAGCATGTCGCGCTCGAGATCACGGACCGCCCCAACGATCTTATTGGCAAGAGGTTTCAGTGCCGATTTCTCCTCGGATTCCGCCACCGAGTAGCTCTTGGCCGCGATCATCCGGGATTTTCCTTCACCCTCGTCCGCCACATCAGTAGCCTCGAAGGTGATGACCGTTTCGCCGGCGGCGTTGTTCTGCACGGTAATCGTGGTGATCAGCCGTTTCTTGTCCGCTTTTTGAGGAGTCGGGACAGGTGTGGGAACCACAGGACCGAGGTCGAGAATCACCGGCGGCGGACCGATTTTCGTGCCCATCACACCGACTACCGCCAAGGTGATACCAAGCCACGTGCTCCACTGCATATCCGCTCTCCTTCACTGCCGTTGTTACCGTGCAGCGTGGCGGTTTTTACCAGTGAGTGGTTGTCGCCACAATCGCTCTATCGTCGCCGGCTCGTTCAACCCCGATCAGGGTGACTCTACCTGGATGATGATCGTCGCTTGCCGGCCGATATTGCCGGCACGGTCACGCCACTGAACTGCGACCTTCGTCTCGCCGGCCGGAAAACGCAATTCAATGCCGATGACGGTGTCGCTGCACACCTGTGTCGTGCTGTTTTTGCCAACGAACACAGGCCTCTCCCGTGCGTCCAGCGTGCAGGGCGCCGTTGTATTGTCGTTGAGCCGGCAACCGATGTCGTTCAGGGCATCCGTAATGGCAGCGGATTCCGGATCGAACGTCAAGGACGCGAAACCCGGCACACCGCCGAGGCTCAGGGGTGGTGGTCCCTTGTCGCAGACTTCCAGACTGCCGTTTCCGAGGGCACGGCTGAACAGGATCTGGACGTCGGGCCGCGATCCCGGCTCTGACGGCGTATAGAAATGCCGTGTGTCGGGTGGACTGCCACTCAGGCCCGCCTTCGCTTCGATGACCAGAAAGAATCCCGCGCCGAATTGGCGCCGGTAGATCGGGACGCCCTCGCTGTCGATCGCATCCGGTTTGATCAGATGGTTGTCCGCCGTTGTTAAACCGAAGTAAGTGATTTCCGGCCCCGGAACGGGTGGCAGCGTTGCCGTCGGGGTACGGGTCACCGTGGGAGTCCGTGTCGCGGTGGGGGTGCTGGTTATCGTCCGGGTGTACGACGGCGTGCGCGTCAGTGTCGGCGTCCTGGTAATCGTCGCCGTGCCTGTTTGCGTCGGCGTGGAGGAGGCTGTTCGCGTCGAAGACGCCGTACGTGTCGATGTCGGCGTCCGCGTGGCGGACGGCGTGAGGGTGATCGTCGGCGTAAGGGTGTTGGTCGGCACCCGAGTCGGACTCCGCGTTGGTGTAGATGTTCCTGTCGGTGTGAAGGGCCGGGTGGATGTGGGGGTACGTGTTGGGGGGATCGTCGGAGTCCCGGTCCGTGTCGCAGTCCCGGTGAGTGTCGGTGTCCCCGTGCGAGTCGGTGTGGCAGTGCGGGTGCTCGTCCCGGTTCCGGTGACCGTCGGTGTAGACGTGGAGCTGTGCGTGCGGGTCGGCGTCACGGTCCGGGTCGCGGTCCGGGTAGGCGTGCCCGTGTGTGTCGCGCTCGGCGTCAGAGTGAACGTCGGCGTGCGCGTGCTCGTCGATGAAGGGCTCATGGAGCCGCTGGGAGCTGAGGTCGCCGTCGGTGTCAGTGAGGGCGACGGATTGTTCGACGGTGTCGCGCTGGAACCTGGGATCGCCGTTCTGGTCGGCGTATCTGTGGCGGTTTTCGTTGCCGTCTCTGTCGCGGTACTGGTAGGTTCCGGCAAAGCCGGTGTCCGGCTGGCGCTCGGGGTTAAGGAAGCAGATTCGGCCGGGGTCGGCGTATCGCTGGCAGGAGTCGGTGGTTCCAGAGTGGCACTGGGAGCAACCGTCCCGCTCGGTGTGGGTGAGGCCGAAAATTGGGCAAGGATGATGCCCGTCATATCCGCGGCCGTGAAGCGACCGTCATCATTCGCATCGGCGGAGATGCATCCGGTAAAGCCGCCAAACAATAACGGCTGCATGGCACGCAGATCTTCTGCATCGATACGCCCGTCACAATTGGCGTCCCCGTCGAGGCCGGTGCTGATCTGAGCCAAAACGCCAAGGGCTGGAAGAAGTGCCAGAGAAAGCACCACTACCATACCGTACAGCCGTGTTCGTCGCTGCAGACTGAAACGCATGTGGGGCGAATGCATACACGGAATCGGGGCGGTTCGCCACATCGTGAATTGGCACCCGCATCATCCGCCAACTCGGGCAGAAGGTTGCCGCGGCAGAGGCCGCGTTGCGGCCGGCGATCGATCAGGTTACGTGCAACGCCATGGCAAACCGTTTTTGCTCGGGTTGTGGCGCAAAGCTGAGGGACGGCGCGGATTTCTGTGTCGAATGCGGCCAGCGCCGGCTGGATGCCTCTCGAATCCCACGCCTCCCAGTAAGCCGTATCAATGAGCGCTACGCCTCACTGATCGTCGTTCTGACCGTGGTCGGGGTCAGCGCCGGCGCGATCCTGTGGGGATCCCTGAATCCAGCGCCGCAGGCACGCATTCCCGGCCGCGAAGTCCCTTCCGGCGGGGCACAGACAGCAGCCCTACCGAGTGATCATCCGCCGATCGCCATCCCCGAGGAAGTCAAAACGACCATTGTCGAAATGGCCAGGAGAGCAGAAGCCGCTCCGGATGATCTGGAGGGGTGGAAACAACTCGCCGAGGTTCAGTATCGGGCCGGACAGCTCGAACCACCGTACCTGGCGGATGCAGCACAATCATACCGGCACATTCTGGAAAAGGATCCGGACAATCTCGAAGCGATTCGCGGACTCGGCAATGTGGCCTACGATCAGAGCCAGCCCGAACTTGCGATCAATTATTACGAACAGTACCTCGCGAAAAAGCCGGACGACCAGGAGGTCCGAACCGACATGGGAACCATGATCCTATCTTCCGGCAATCCCCAGAAGGCAATCGAGATCTACGCGCAGGTCCTGCAGGTTAAACCGGACTTTTTCCAGGCACAGTTCAACTCTGCCATTGCCTATCGGCAGCAGGGCAACAGAGAAAAGTCGCTGGAAGCATTCGAGAAGGCCCGTGCCATTGCACCGGACGATCGTACCCGCCACCAGGTCGACCAGCTCCTGACACGAATGAAGGCCGAACCAGGCGGACCCACCACGGCAGGCGGCACCAGCGCTGGACCCGGCGCTCCCGCCGCAGATCCGCATGCGGGTCTGGATCTGCCATCACTCGCACAGGCCTCACCGGGCGGGCCGCTACCCGGCGATTTCCACGCTGCGGCGGAAACCCTGTTCCGGCAGAACAGCGTCATGGGCCCCCGCGTACAGCGTATCGAATGGAGCAGCGAGACGACGGCCAGGGTGTTCGTGCGCGACTTCCCGGTGGATCAAATGGGTGAAAGTATGAAAACAATGTTCGTCGATCGCATGAAGGGACGCATCAAGGAGCAGAAGGAGAAATTCCAGGTGGCGGCAGCGGCGAATTTCGAGATCATCGATGAACCGACCGGTCGACTCATGGTCACGATCATGGAATGAGAAACGCTCAACACAGGGACACTCGGTTGCTGCACCGGCAAGGCTGAAGTTCCGCCCAACATCCCGCCCTTGCTGCAGGGAGAATCGGGGCCCGGCGCACGCTCTGCTTCGCAGCAGGGGAACCCGGTTTCACTCCCGGTTTCGCATCCATGATTTCGGGGCGGCCCCGACAAGCCGCATCATCGCCACGGAGCCAACATAGTCACCACCATCTGGATCGAGCGACACATGGATATGATCGAATCGCCTTTTTTGAAAGCCTGCCGCCGCGAGGCGGCATCGTTCACTCCCATCTGGCTGATGCGCCAGGCGGGCCGTTACATGCCGGAATATCGGGCCGTGCGCTCCCGCATGAGTTTTCTCGAACTGTGCCGTGATTCCGATGCCGCGGCGGAGGTCACCGTCACGGCGGCGGAGCGTCTTGGTGTCGATGCAGCCATCATTTTCGCCGACATCCTGCTGGTCGTCGAACCACTCGGTATTCGCCTCGAATTCTCCCAGAACGACGGTCCCGTGCTGCATAACCCGATTCGCACTCCCGCCGACGTCGCACAGATACCAGAGGTCGATGCAGCGGCTGAGGTGGGCTACGTTTACGAGTCGATTCGCAAGGCCAATGCGGCCCTCAAGGTGCCCTTGATCGGTTTTTCAGGGGCACCCTTCACCCTTGCTTCGTACGTCATCGAGGGAGGCAGTTCGAAGAACTACATCCACACCAAGTCACTCATGTACCAGGAACCGGACGCCTGGCATGCGTTGATGCGGGTTCTGACACGCACGGTCGTGGCCTACCTGAATCGACAGATCGACGCCGGAGCGCATGCCGTTCAGCTTTTTGACAGTTGGGTCGGCTGTCTCTCACCATTCGATTACGAACAGTATGTCCAGCCCCACATGCGGGAGTTGATCCATGCCATCACTCCTGGAATCCCGGTGATCCATTTTGGCACCGGCACCAATGGTCTGCTCGAACTACAACGGGCAGCCGGAGGCGATGTGATTGGACTCGACTGGCGGATCGATCTGGCGCAGGGATGGCAGCGCATCGGCCACGACGTCGCCGTTCAGGGAAATCTGGATCCGGTGACCTTGTTCGGCACACGGGAAAATCTGCGCAGACAGACAAAGAACATCCTGGATGCAGCGGCTGGCCGGCCGGGACATATCTTCAATCTCGGACACGGCATCCTGCCGGGGACGCCTGTCGACAATGTCCTTGCACTGATCGACATGGTGCACGAAATGAGCGCATCCTCGTCCCGTGGATCATGAATTCCTCCCACTCCAAGAAACCCATCCAGGCAGTGCTCCTGATTGCTTTCGGAGGCCCCGAAAAGATGGAGGACGTGCGACCGTTTCTCGCCAACGTTCTCCGCGGGCGCCCCGTGCCCCCCGAGCGCATCGAAACGGTGGTCCAGCACTACGAACAAATCGGCGGACGCTCCCCATTGAACGAAATCACTTTTCGCCAGGCGCGCGGTCTTCAAGACATACTGCACACCAGCGGCTTTCCGCTGCCGGTCTATGTGGGGATGCGCAACTGGATCCCGTATCTGAGGGAGACTCTTGCGACGATGCATGCTGCAGGAATTGAACGAGCCCTCGGCATCATTCTGTCCCCACAGCAGAACGAAGCCGGCTGGGACCGTTATATGCGCGACGTGGCAGAGGCGAGGGCCGAGTTGGAAGGCCAGGCACCGGAGATCGAGTTCGCAGACGAGTGGCATGCCCATCCGCGATTTGTCGACGCGGCCAGCTCGCAGGTGGCAAAGGCTCTCGCACGAGTGCCCGAGCAGGACAGACAGACCGCAGCACTGTTGTTCACCGCACACAGCATCCCGACGGCCAGTGCAGAACGGTCACCCTATGTGACACAGCTCGAAGAAACAGCGCAACGGATCGCGGCGCGTGTCGATCATGGGCGCTGGTCGGTCGCCTACCAGAGTCGCAGCGGAAATCCTCGTGAGCCCTGGCTGGAACCGGACATCCTGGATACGCTGCGCAAACTTGCGGCGGACGGTGTGCGCGATGTCGTCATTGCACCGATCGGTTTCGTCTGTGACCACGTCGAGGTCGTCTACGATCTCGACATCGAGGCCCGCCGCACGGCGGAGGAAGTAGGTCTGCGATTCGAACGTGCACACACGGTCAACGATGACCCTGCTTTTCTGCGCATGCTGGCCGACATCGTCGAGACATATCTGGCATGATACGAGACGGAGCCGGTATCGCCACATACATCGAGCGCGCACTCCCATGCGCCAGAATGTGTGATCGGCAAGTGACGGAACCGTCTGTTGGCAGAGGCAATCGATGAATCCGACGAGCGTAGACCGGTGGATGACCCGGAAAATTTCGATGTGCGGCATCTGCGCAAAGGAGATGGATCCTTGCATCGGGGTCCGGGTGAGCCGGTGACAGCCACGACTCCACGGATCATCGTGGTGGGCGGTGGGATCGCCGGTCTGGCAGCGGCCCATCGCGTCATCGAACGGAGCCGGGCAGAACAGCGTCCGGTAGACCTCTTGCTGCTGGAAGCGCGACAACGGCTGGGCGGCTCGATCGGCACCGAACGCATCGACGGCTTCGTCATCGAAAGTGGTCCGGATTCATTCATCTCCGAAAAGCCCTGGGCGTTGAAACTGTGCGAACGGATCGGCTTCACTGACCGGCTCGTGCGCACGCGCGACCAAGACCGGCGCACCTATGTCGTACACGGGGGGAAGCTGCACATGCTGCCCGACGGCTTCCTCCTCCTGGCACCGACACAGTTCTGGCCGCTCATCACGACCCGGCTCTTCACATGGCCCGGCAAGATGCGGATGGCCCTCGATCTGGTGCTTCCACGGGGACCAGAACGGCGAGACGAGAGTCTTGGGTCGTTCGTCACGCGCCGTCTGGGACGCGAAGCATTGGAACGGGTTGCGCAACCGCTGGTGGGCGGGATCTACACTGCTGATCCGGATGATCTCAGCCTCGCCGCAACCATGCCGCGCTTCCTCGAAATGGAGCGCCGGTCGCGCAGCATCATCTGGACCATGTGGTCACAAATCAGACGAACGTCCGCAGCCGCCCGTTCGACGAGTGGCGCACGCTGGAGTCTGTTCGTGAGCGCAGACAACGGCATGCAAAGTCTCACCGATGCAATCGCCGCAACGCTGCCGGAAGGAAGTGTTCGGCTCGGCACACCTGTCGAGCCGATTGTGCGCGATGGAGTCTGGCGCGTTCGCGCTGGGAACGAGGAGATTTGCGCCGATGCTCTCATCCTGGCCACACCGGCACACCATGCGGCACGTTCTTTGGCCAATCTCGATCCCGGGTTATCGGCGGAACTGAGGGAAATCCCCTACGCATCCTCGGCGACGGTCAGTCTTGCATATCGCGAGGACCAGATCCCACAAAAGCTCAATGGCTTCGGTTTCGTCGTACCGCTGATCGAGGCGCGCTCGATCGTTGCCTGCACCTATAGCAGCATCAAGTACCCGGGTCGCGCACCTGCTGGTCATGTGTTGATGCGAGCATTTGTCGGCGGTGCATTACAGCAGGATCTCTATCATCAGGACGATGCGGCCATGGCGAGAAGCGTTCGCAGCGAGTTGCGTGATCTTCTCGGAATCACCGGGGAGCCGGTTCTTACCCGTATTCACCGGCACGCCAACGCCATGCCGCAATATCGTGTGGGTCACCTGGATCGCATGACACGCATCGATGCGGCTGTGGCACGCCATCGGACCCTGGGACTTGCGGGAAACGCCTACCGAGGTGTGGGAATCCCCGACTGTATCCATAGCGGCGAGATGGCGGCCGACTCGGTCTGGCAGCAACTGCACGCGGGATGAGACTCCGTCCCCGAACGGAAAGCCGAGGTCAGCCCGCCGCACGAACCGTTCTACTCCTGCCGCATCGCGCGACCGTAAACCTCCGTGAACTCACCAAGACGCTCGATATGCCACGGCGCGAACTGGCTCTCTGTGAGCCGCCAGTTCCAGTTCTTTCCCGTCGTACCGGGAAAATTCATGCGAGCCTCGGTGCCAAGTGAGAGCAAATCCTGCATGGGCACGATACACGTATCGGCAACCGAGGCCATGCCGAGTCGGATGAGATCCCAGGCAATATCGTCACCGAGGCAGCCGAGATAGCGTTGCACCGTTTTACGTGTCTGCGGCGTACAGGAACCGAACCACCCAGTCGTGGTGTCGTTGTCATGTGTGCCCGTGTAGACGACGAAATTGCGGTCGAAGTTGTGCGGCAGGAAACGATCCGTCGGATCGCCACCGAAGGCAAACTGCAGGACTTTCATCCCGGGCAACTCAAAGGCATCGCGTAGCGCCTCGACCTCCGGTGTGACCAGCCCGAGATCTTCGGCAATGAGAGGCAGCCGGCCCATGGCCCTGCGCACGGCGTCGAGGAATGAAGCGCCCGGACCTGCGACATAGCGCCCCCGGGCTGCAGTCTTCTCGCCCGCCGGAATCTCCCAGTAGCGTGTGAAACCGATGAAGTGATCGATGCGAACGACATCGACCCATTCGAGAGCCGCCCGCATACGATCGATCCACCACGCATACCCGCGGTCTTCCATGACATCCCACCGGTAGAGCGGATTTCCCCAAAGTTGCCCTGTTGCACTGAAATAGTCGGGGGGAACACCGGCGACGAAAAGCGGCTTTCCGCCTTTGTCCAACCAGAAGAGATCGGGGTGCGACCACGCATCGGCGCTGTCGTAGGCAACGAAAATGGGGATATCACCGATGATACGGACACCACGATTGGCGGCGTAGCTCTTCAGGGCATGCCACTGGCGGAAAAAGAAGAATTGTGCGGCCACATACTCGTCGATATGCGAGGCCAGGGATTTCCTTGCCTCCACCAACGCTCCGGGCGCACGCACCCCAAGGTCGTGGGGCCAATCGCTCCACACTCCGCCGCCATGCGCATCCTTGAGGGCCATGAACAAAGCATAGTCTTCGATCCAGGCCGTATGGCGCGCGCGGAATGCGACAAACTCTGCGCGCCGGTCGCTGGCAAACAAACGCTGCGCCGCATGCTTCAAGAGTTCTCGCTTCCAGGGAATGATACGACCAAACTCGACCCGGTCCGATGCCAGCGCAGGCGCGTCACGCAAATCAGCGGTCGAGAGAAGGCCATCGTCCAGTAACAGGTCGGGACTGACCAGCAGTGGATTGCCAGCAAAGGCCGAGAAACACTGATAGGGCGAATCGCCAAAGCCGGTATGCCCCAGGGGGAGGACTTGCCACCATTGCTGTCGCGCGGCCGCCAGTTGATCAACGAATTGCAGTGCGGTGGGTCCAAGATCGCCCACCCCGTAGGGGCCAGGTAATGAAGTCGGGTGGAGCAGGATTCCGCTGGAACGTGGAAGGCGCATGACCCGGCCATAGTTACCAGCCCGCACGCGACACGGACAGGCCACGTGCCGCCAGTACGTTGATCGTGCAAAGTCTGGTTTACCGCCGATCGCTTATTCGGTATCGTTTCCGGACCACATTCCGCAGGAATGAAAGGGCAAGGAGGACGTGAATGCGTCGCGCTTGGGGTCAGGTTCTGTGTCTGATTGTACTGGGAACGGTATCGCACACTGCATTGGCGGAGGGATGGTATGTAGGCGGTAACATCGCCGCTACCGAACCGACGAATCCGAATTATCGAGCGCACATACGGACTGGCTTCACGATCAATCCGTACGCCGGTTACATGTTCCAGCGCTACATCGGCGCTGAAGGTGGGATCCACTTCATCTATCAGTCGGAGGACAACCACTCGGGTGAAAAGCTTTTTTACCGGCAGAGTCGCGAAGCAACCACGATGTTCGCATGGACGATCGGGCCGCGTCTCAACATCCCGTTGCAGGACATCCTGGGTGAAATCACTTTTCTCGATCATCTGGAAATGACGGCAACGGCGCAGGGCGGTCTGTTCACCGGTCTCAGCGGACGCTTGAGCGAGACCGGTCCGGGCTTCACCGCCGGCGGCAGCCTGAACTACCTGATCACGGAAGAACTGGCGGTTGGCCCGTTCGTTCGTTGGAGCCGCGCTTACATCCAGCCGAACATAAGAGATCTGGGTCCCGGACAGGTACCAGCAGAGCGAATGGCGCAGGATATCCGTTGGGTCACTGCTGGCGTGGCTGTCGAATACCGCTTCCCACAAACCGAAGCCGCACCCACCCCACCCGCAGTTGTCGCACAAGCTCCCGTGGCACCGTCGCCGCCGCCATTGCCGCCCCCGGCCAAACGGAAGATCGTGTTACGCAGCGTCTATTTTGAATTCGACAAGTCAGACATCCGCAGTGAATCGAGACCCGTTCTCGATGAGGCGGCAAATACGCTGAAACACGAGGGTGACGTCCGGATCGTTGCTGAAGGCCACACCGACAGCGCCGGCAGTGATCTGTATAACAAGAAACTGGGCCGCCACCGTGCCGAGGCCGTACGCTCCTACCTGGTCAGTCGCGGTATCGCTGGCGACCGAATCCGCGTGGTCAGTTTCGGCGAATCACGTCCCGTAGCTTCGAATGACACGGAGGAAGGGCGAGCGCAGAACCGCCGCGTCGAGTTGCAGGTCGAAGGTCCTGGCCGTTGAGGCGGTCGGGACTGCTCCGAAACTGATACTCTACTCCAGCCAGGCAAGAGGATTGGCGGGTCCGCAACCCGAACCGATACGTAATCCCTTCTCGATCGCGCGGGTAATGAACCGCTTGCCCTGTCGCACGGCATCTTGCAGCGGCAAGCCGGAAGCAAGGCCGGCGGTGATCGCAGCAGAGAGCTGACAACCTGTGCCGTGTGTGTCCGAGGTCGGGATGCGTGGAACATCGAGTTGACAGACTTCGGTGCCGTCGTCGAAGACATCCACCGCATCACGATCCTGCAGATGGCCGCCCTTGATCAGGCAGGCGCGCGCACCACGCCGGATCAGGTCACGGGACGCGGTACGCATGTCCGCCACGGTACGGATCGTCACGCCCGTGAGGTTCTCGGCCTCGGGGACGTTCGGCGTGATCAGGGTCGCCAGTGGAAGCAGTTGGCGCATCACCGCCTCCCGCGCATCCACGGAAAGCAATGGCGCACCGCTCTGCGCCAGCATCACGGGATCGACGACCAGGGGTTGCAGCCGGTAGTGTCGCACGGCATCCGCCACGGCCTCGACGATTTCCGCATTGGCCAGCATACCCGTCTTGCAAGCGTCGATGCCGATATCTCCCGCAACCGCGTCGATCTGCGCGCGGACAAAAGCTGCTGGAATCTCGACGACGCCGCTGACACCCCGGGTGTTTTGCGCCGTCAGCGCAGTGATCACACTCATCCCGTACACGCGGAATACCGTGAAGGTTTTCAGATCTGCCTGCACTCCAGCGCCGCCACTGCAGTCGGAACCGGCTATGGTCAATGCCCGTGCGATCATGATGGCGACTGTAGGTCGTCCATCCAGAATGGGCAATCGAGACGGACGGTGCTTCGATCGCAAGCACTCCACCCGGAGGGGAGCATTGCCGGTTCTATCGATCGTGACATTGCCCCTCACCACTTCCGTGGCGTAGGTATCCACCAGGAGGAAAGAACGATGGCGAAGCGGATCCTGGCTGGACTTGGTATTCTGCTGTTGCTGGCGGTTGCCTATGCCGCCATCGGTTTGCTTTGGGCACACAGTGCGATCCGTAAGGAACGTGCCACCCTACCCCCTGCCGCAATCGTGCTCGCCGCATCGAGTGACGCCGGGCCGATACGTGTTTCGTACATCAATACGGCGACTCAGGTCATGCCACGCTCAGCGGTCCTGGATCCGAAAGCCGATCCGCACAGCGATAGACCCTATGTGATGAGCCACCCTTCTTTCGTTCTCGAATGGGACGACGGAAGCATCCTACTCGTCGATGCCGGTATGACACGCGCCGGTGCACTGCAGTTCGGCAGACCAATCGAGTGGGCTTCGGGTGGGCAACCGATCGTTCCGCTCGGCTCAGTCTCCGAGGCACTGGGCGATGCGCGCAAGCGCGTTACGGGGGCCGTTTTTACTCACCTGCACGCCGATCACGTCGGCGGCGTGCAGGAGGTCTGTGATGGCGGCGGCCCGATCCGAGTCTTCATGACACCGGCTCAGGCGGAACGCCCAAACTTCACAACACGGGGCGGTCTGCAGGATTTACAGAACAGTCCCTGCCTCGAGTTGTCAGAACTCCCACAGACGACACTCGCGCCGCTACCGGGTTTTCCGGGCGTATACGTGATTGCCGCTGGCGGCCACACCCCGGGAAGTCAAATCATCGTCGCCAATGTGAAGTCCGGTAACCAGGTGAGCCGCATCGCCTTCGCCGGCGATATCGTCAACAACATCGACGGCATCAACTACGACATCCCCAAGCCGAAACTCTACAGTCTTCTCGTCGTCCCCGAGGACCGCCCTCGGCTCAGCGAGTTACGCCGGTGGTTGCGTGCGCTGCGTGACGAACACGGGGTAAAACTCATCGTGGCGCATGATCAACGCGACATCGAGCAGAGCGGCATTCCTGTGTGGAATCCAAGATGAGACAGATCACCCGCATCCAACCAGGGCATGGTTCACCATGACCACCAGCTCATCGATGGTGACTTTGCCATCGCCATCGAGATCAGCCGCTCCACAGAATTCTCCTGGTGAAGCCTCCAGAGCGATCGATACGGCAAGAATGATCTCGTCGATGGTCGTCTCGCCGTCTGTATTGCAATCTCCAGCACAAGTGGCGGACTTCGATGACAGCAGGGTCATGCTGGCCTGAAACTCACCCTGGCCACGGTA
>CAZEWD010000010.1:22723-23418 GCA_964515725.1 uncultured Binatia bacterium (SeqCode) | reverse complement strand
ACGGAATTTCTCGCGGCATCGGGTCCGAAACGACCAGCAGAAGAAGTCTCTCCAGCCGCCATTCCATCACGGTCAGATACACCGATCCTACGTGAGGTGCCTCTCCCGCCAGACCTGCGATTGCACACGGTCAAAGATTTCGATCTCGACTCCATCTTCCCGTACATCAACCCGGCCATGCTCTACACGCGGCATCTGGGTTTCAAAGGAAAATTCGAGGAAGCGCTCGCCGCTGGCAACGGGAAGGCGAAGGAGTTGCGCGAACAGGTAGCAGAAGTCGAATCGCTGATGCTTGCCAATCCCGAAATCAGGGCACGCGCGGTTTATCGGTTCTTTCCGGCACGGGGGAAAGGCGACGAACTCCTCATTTACGCCAGTGACGGCCAAACCGTGCTCGAAAAATTCCATTTCGGTCGTCAGGCCGCAGCACCACACCTCTGCCTTTCCGACTTCGTTCTCCCTGTAGACTCCGACACTCCGGACTACGTGTGCTTTCTTGCTACCAGCATTGGCCCAGGTGTCCGGCGTCTGGCAGACAAGTGGAAAGAAGAAGGCGAGTACCTGCGATCACACATTCTTCAAGTCCTGGCACTCGAAGGAGCAGAGGCCTTTGCCGAGCTGCTGCATCAAAAGATCCGTGAGATGTGGGGCTTTGCCGATGCGCCGGGTACGACGACCTCTGATCTGTTCAAGGC
>CAZEWD010000010.1:21939-22713 GCA_964515725.1 uncultured Binatia bacterium (SeqCode) | reverse complement strand
ACCGCCGAGCGGTTCCGTGGCATCCGTCCCGCCTTCGGCTATCCGGCGTGCCCGCGACTCGAGGATCAGGCCATCCTGTTTCGTTTGCTCGATGTTTCGCAACAGATCGGAGTTCGCCTGACGGACGGCTTCATGATGGAGCCCGAGGGATCCGTGACGGCGCTGGTCTTCCACCACCCCCAGGCACGTTACTTCAATCTATCCCCAGAAGACCTCGAACGGCTGGAAGCCGCGATCAAACAAGAGCAGAACTGAAGCGAGCCTGCAGCCAGTCGGTGACGAGGAGCCGGTAAACCGCGTATCGGCGTACTCGTCACGGATCCTGTCACCGCACAGGCTGCTACTTCAGAGCACTCGCCGTACCGACGATCGTTTTCACACCGTCCGGTTTCTCACACCAGACATCCAGATGAATGCGGGTGTGTGCCCCTTCCCTTAATTCTTCCCGTATTTTGGCTCGTACCGCCAGATGGTCTTCCGGCCATACGACATTGACGAGATTCACGTTCAGCTTGCCACCCCGCTGCCAGCCGTCGCCGAAACGCCGCGTGAACAGTTCAGAGATGAAACAGACTGACATCATCCCCTGCACCACGATATCGGGGAATCCCATCGCCTGCGCCATTTCCCGGTCCGTATGGTAGTTTTTGTGCGGACCCGAAAATGCCTGGCACATGGGAACGGTGATCGTCTTCTCCAAAGGCTCCAGTTCCGGTCCGTCCCCTTCACCAATTACGAATTTACGCTCTGACTGCTTCTCGCGGGCCTTGTCGA
>CAZEWD010000010.1:0-21929 GCA_964515725.1 uncultured Binatia bacterium (SeqCode) | reverse complement strand
CAAAACCACCCGACTCCCCTCCGGCAGCCGATGGAGAGGTGTAGTTTTCAATCAGAAAACTCTGATGCGTGCGGCTCCGCTGAAGCCAGCGACCGGCCGGGTCGGTGATCAAGACTTCATTGACGATGTATTCGCGGTTTCGCTTCGTGTAGCGATCGACTACCGTCGACCGTGTGCGCACCGTTTCTCCCACGAACATGGGATGAAACAACTCCCACTCCTGTTTCGCGTGCAGGTTGCCAATCAGGTTGGGAAGGTACCACGACAGGTCCGCGTACACCTCGGAATGGAACAGTAGCGGCGGTGCGACTGTCCTCTCGAACGAAGGATCCCGGTACAACTCCGGCGTGTCTGCCGTCCCTTCGAGATAGCGCTCGATCAGTTCCTCGCCGATGCGGTACTCCCGCCCACCCATATCGCGGCCGACGTACACGTCGTAGTCGTTGTGGAATGGCATGACGTCCCTCCCTACCCTTTGCCTGCTGAACTTTATTCGTCGTATCCTGCTTCTGCTGCGAATCCCCGTTTGGATCAATGATCCACATCGTGTAAAAGTTCACCTTCGAGTGAGCGGGACGACCGCCATCGTGGAGCTCGGAGTGTCTGATCCGGCAAGTGTCATGGTTCTCGATCCCAGATTCGGACGTAGCGCAAAGCCAGGGATGATCTCGCTCCGTTCAGAGACGATACGGCAACGGCAACAGGAAAAGGCGTGATGCTCACTTCTCTGCTCGCCACATTGACAGTTTTCGCATCGGTCGGCCTGATGCTCTATCTCATCAGCCTGCTGTTCAACGCCGCCAGTGGGCCGGTTGGTTCGTTTCTGGAACGGCAACGCTTTGCCCGATACGTCGCGCGTGCGCGCCAGTGTGATGAATTGATCAAGCGAGGAGAGGCGGCCGAAGCTCTCCGGGAGATCCATGCAGCCTTTTATCTGCGTGCTGTCTACAGCCGGTCACTGGCCAGTTCGGTGACCAATCACCACACCGCACTCTTGAGTCGACTGATTGCCATGACATCCGATGTCCAGGGCGGCAGTGTGCGGCTGCTATCGCTGGCGAAAACGGATCGTCTCCTCACGGAACGGAGTGAACTGCAACGCCGTCTGTTCAACGTCCGTCACGGCACGAGCAAGGAGCGCTTGCGCGAGTTGGAGTCGGATCTCGCGCGCAATGCGCGTGACCTCGAGGCTACATTGCAAAAGCTCATTGAAGAAGTGGCGGCAGCGCGCCAACCGGAACGGTTTCATTGAGGATTCGCCTTGGCGGACCGTATTTGGGTTTCCATTATCTTCATATGTTGACACTTTTTGCCATTCCCACCTATCATGATGGCTTGGAGGAGGAAACCTTGGCGAGTCTCAACATATCTCTGCCCGATGCGCTGAAAAAGTTCATTGAGGCCGAAGTAAAGCGCGGGGCGTACAGCACGCCGAGCGAATACGTACGCGCCCTGGTCCGCGCCGAGCAACAGCGGCAGCTACGAGAGCAGATCGACCGAAACTTGCTCAAAGCCATCGACAACGGCGAGGCGACAGACATGACTCAAGGGGATTGGGAGAAGATCCGGCAACGGGTATTTGCGGAAAACAGCCGCCGCAAGAAATGAAGAAAGGCCGAATCCTCCGGCGCCCTGAAGCCATCGAGGACCTGGTGTACACACGCCAAATACTACGTCGACGAAGGGACGCCGGAAACAGCGGTACGATTTCTTGATGCCGCCGAAGGAACGTTCACGTTTCTTTCCGGCAGGACGCGCTTTGTGATGTAGTGGCAAGCCGTACCTGTCTTTGCATTGAATCGGTTCCCTCATACTGGTACCCACTCGCACTTTGCTTCGGAGGAAATTGCAGTGGCCAGACCGACACCTGCTCTGCGGAAGCATCCGCGCATCGATCCCCTTTCGATTCGGAAGAATACTTCGATTACTGAACTGATCGACCGGACCTTTCTTGCCTACAACGCCGCACGCCTGCGCGAGGCTTGCCAACTGTTTACACGGCGGATGCTGGATGAAGACGTCACGATCGGAATTTCTGTCACCGGCGCCCTGACTCCGGCAGGTCTCGGCATCGCAGCGTTTATCCCACTCATGGAAGCAGGATTCATCGACTGGATGATCAGCACCGGGGCCAATCTCTATCACGACACACACTATGGGATCGGTCTCGACCTGCACTCGGGCAGTCCGTTCATGGACGATGTGGAACTGCGCGACAAAGGAATCGTCCGAATCTACGATATTCTTTTCGACTACAAGGTGTTGCTGAAGACGGACGCCTTCTTCCGCCAGATCATGGCAGCGCCGGAATTTCAGACAACTATGAGTACCGCCGAATTCCACTATCGTGCCGGCCGTTACGTGCGGGAACGCGAACGTCTGCTCGGCCTCAAACGGCGATCGGTACTCGCCACAGCACACGAATTCGGTATTCCGATCTACACATCGGCGCCTGGCGACAGCTCCATCGGCATGAATGTCGCCGCCATGGCGCTCCAGGGCAACCAGCTCAGTTTCGATGTCTCACGTGATGTCAATGAAACAGCCGCCATCGTGCTCGATGCAAAGAAACGTGGTGGTAAGAGTGCGGTGGTGATCGTCGGCGGCGGCTCACCCAAAAATTTCCTCCTGCAGACGGAACCTCAGCTTCAGGAAGTTCTCGGCATCAGTGAGAAAGGACACGATTATTTCCTGCAATTCACCGATGCGCGGCCCGACACGGGCGGACTTTCGGGAGCAACGCCCTCCGAAGCGGTGAGCTGGGGCAAGGTCGATCCGGAGGCGCTGCCAAGCACCGTAGTCTGCTACCTCGATGCCACAGTGGCACTGCCGATTCTTACTGCCTATGCGCTCGCGAATCACAAACCGCGCCGGCCCAAGCGCCTCTACGACCGGCGAGAGGACATGCTTACCAGTCTGGCACGTAGTTATGAGCGCGTCTCGAGGCGACGTAAATGAGCGGTGACCTGCAACACGAACTGACCGCGGCCATCAGTGCAGCGCGAGAGGCCGGTGGAATCGTACGCAGCGTCTACGAGGGCAGCTACACGGTCCAACGGAAAGCAGAGGCCGGCAACAGCCCACTCACCGAAGCCGACCTACGCTCCAACGACTGCATCCAGCAACACATCGCACGGGCCTTTCCCGACGACGGTTGGCTTTCGGAAGAAACCACGGACTCGGCGGCAAGACTCGATAAGGAACGCGTCTGGATCATCGACCCACTCGATGGTACGCGTGAGTTCGTCAATCGTATCCCGGAGTTCGTTGTCTGCATCGGTCTAGCGATCAACGGCGAGGCGGTCCTCGGTGTCGAGTACAACCCGATGAGTGACGAGCTCTTCGCTGGCGCACGCGGGATCGGAACGACACTCAACGGCAATGTGGTACGCCCTTCCTCACTTGCGGAACTCCCGGCGGCCCGGGTGCTTGCCAGCCGTTCGGAGGACAAGCGAGGAGAATGGGACGAATTCCGAAGCGACATGCAGGTTACCCTCACGGGCAGCGTCGCCTACAAGCTGGCGCTGATCGCAGCCGGCCGGGCTGATGCCACCTTCAGCCTGACACCGAAGAATGAATGGGACGTTTGCGCCGGAGCCGCACTCATCACCGCCGCCGGTGGGCGTATGACCGATCGTTATGGCCGGCCACTCCGCTTCAACCAAACTCGCACGCTGCTGCCGGGCATCATCGCCAGCAACGGCCCACTCCACGAACCGATCCTCCGCCTCCTGCAGGAACGGGGAAAGATGCAGGACTGACCGGATACGGAAACACCGTCAACCCATCAGTTCGCCGGTGTCATTTTCAACAGAATCGTTTTCCCCGATTCATTTCGCGCGCGGCCTGGCTTGAAAAAGCCCAGCCAGGCAATCCAATACTTCTGAGCGTATAGCCTGCCCAATTCCTCAGCTTTGGCGCCGTCTTTGACAATCTCGGCCTTCATTTTCAAAAATGGCCCCTCGATACCATCGACAGAGACATACATCGGACTGCCACGACGCACGCGTTTCCCTTTGTAGCTGTTCGGCGCCGTGGTGAACCAGAGTGCCCCATCCATGACGCCGAACCACACCGGCACGGCTTTGCTTCTCTCACCGCTCTTCCGTTCCGTGGCAACATAGATCTCACCCAGCTTCTGAAGCTTTGCATTGAAATCGGGAGTTGCACCCTGAACCACAGATTGCGCCGCAACAGAGTCAGCCGCAAGCAGCGCAATGGTGGAAAGAAAGAGGGATAAGATCAGAATACGCACGAACGACACCTCCGTCCTTTAGAATCAACAGATCCCGCCTGGCGGCACAATGGGCCTTCGGGATGGAGAACCCGTGCGCAACCAGTTTTCGATCATCCTACAACGAGTACCAGACGGCTCCCCGGAAGTAGATGTCTGACTTGACCCGCCATGAACTTACGGCATAGGCATTCGAGCCAGCCATCAAGCACCTGGACACCAGTACACTGGAGGAGATTTGGCATGAAGGAATACGGACTGTTTATCAATGGCCAGTGGGAAGCCGCCAAGGGCGGCAAGACTGCTCCTACGATCAACCCTTCCACGGAAGAGCCCTGGGCGACCGTTGCGGTAGCCGATCGCGACGATGTGCGACGTGCCGTTGCAGCAGCGAAAAAAGCACATGACAGTGGAGTGTGGCGCAACAAATCACCTCAGGAACGCGGTGAGATCCTGCAACGTGTCGGCTCCGCATTGCTCGAGCGCCAGACCGAACTGGCCGAAGTGGAAGTGAAGGACAGCGGCGGCACGATGCGCAAGGCCATGAGCATGGATATTCCCGGCACCATGCAGACTTTCATGCACTACGGGCAATACATCGCCGGCGACGACTACAAGGCGATGTTGCAAGAAGAGTTCGACGAAATGATTCCTGTGCCGAGCCGTAATCTCGTGGTCCGCGAGCCAATCGGTGTCTGCGCAGGAATTACGCCATGGAACTTTCCTCTGATCATGGCCGGATGGAAGGTGGCGCCAGCTCTTGCGGCAGGAAACTGCGTCGTTCTGAAACCCGCTTCGGTGACGCCGGTGAGTAGTCTGCTGCTGGCAGAAATCTGCACCCAGGCAGGCGTGCCCCCGGGCGTCGTCAACGTGGTCAGCGGCCCAGGCGGTACGGCCGGTGAGGAACTGGCCTCACATCCCGATATCGGAAAGATCGCCTTCACCGGTTCGACCGAGGTCGGCCGGCGTATCATGCAACTCGGCGCTGGCACTCTGAAAAAGGTCACACTCGAACTGGGCGGTAAATCTCCCAACATTGTCCTGCCGGATGCCAACCTCGACACCGCGGCGCTCGGTGCCCTGTTCGCCACTTTCATGCATCAGGGACAGATCTGCGAATCGGGGACTCGCCTTCTCGTACACGAGTCGATCCACGACGCCCTGATCGAAAAAATGATCGCCGCACTGCCCCGTATCACGATTGGCGACTCTCTCGACATGATGACCACTCTGGGTCCCCTGGTGAGTGCCGCACAGCGCGACACCGTGGAGAAATATGTCGCTCTCGGCCACGAGCAGGGGGCCAGATGCATCGCTGGTGGGAAGCGCCCTGACCATCTGCCCAAGGGCTACTTCTACACCCCGACGATCTTCGACGATGTCGATAACAAGATGCGTATCGCGCAGGAGGAGATCTTCGGGCCGGTGGTCGCCGTGCTCCGCTACAAAGACGAAGAGGAGGCAATCCGGATCGCCAACGACTCCGTTTACGGACTGGGAGGCGCAGTCTGGTCGGCGAACAAGGATCACGCCATCGCTGTGGCACGGCGCATCGAAACCGGCACGGTATGGATCAACGACTACCACATGGTGAACATCCGATTCCCGTTCGGCGGCTACAAACAAAGTGGAGTCGGCCGGGAATTGGGCAAATGGGGTCTGGCCGAGTACCACGAAGTGAAACACATCCACGTCGGCGAGCACACCGGGCCAGAGGGGAAATTCTACCTCCAGGCGTTACTTAACTGATTTTGTGGGGCGACGGGTTGTGCCAGACCCGTCGCCCCACAGGAACCACTCGCACCAGATTGACATGACAACCATCCACATCACCCCTCGTGCCGCCGAGTTCGTAGCGCGCGTTCGCGCTGACCGGCTCGGTCCACTCACGTTCACCATCGACGGCGGATGTTGCGAAGGAACGGCGCCGCACCTGTTCGAAAATGCCGTGATCACTTCCGGTGCAATTCAGGTGGGCCAGGTGGCGGCCGTACCCGTTTATCTCCAGCCGGCAATGGTCGAGCCCTATGCGGATGCCGAGGTCACCATCGATGTTGTTGACGAGGTCACGTCGGAATCGATGTCGGCAGAAACGGAGTACGGTGTCCGTTTCGTCTTACGTGAGGGGAAGATCAGCTAAAGCCGGGGGACATTAGACAACGAAAGCCTGGTGGGCCGGTCTACCTATGTGGATCGAACTACGCTCCGGCTGATCTACCACTTCGCGCCATTGGTAACGCGCATCGGTGCTTTTGCGGTACGATTCCGTCGCAACAGAACGTATACGGCTCCCACGCCGCCGTCGCACGGACGCGCACTGGTGAAGGCCAGAACGTTGTGCGCCCAGCGTCCCCTCGTCAGCCAGGTAATGAGCCGCTTTTTCAACACAGGCTCCTGATCCTTCGAGTTCAGCCCTCTTCCGTGCACGATCAACACACAACGCTGCTGGGCCCGCTCAACCCGGTTGAGGAATGCATCGACTTTCAACCGTGCCTCCTCGCTGGTGAGTCCGTGCAGATCGAGGTGTTCTTGAAAGGCAAACTCACCTTTACGCAAACGCCGCAGCAGTCTCGGGTCGAGTCCGACCACACAGCCTTCCACATGTTCGTCGGACTGCGTCACGTCGAACGGGACATTGCCATTGACCAGTTCGCAGAGCTCCGCCAGAGCCTCGGAGTCTTCGCTCGTCATCTCTCTGGGGGGTGATGCGGGAGGTGGTTTTTCGACCCGTTGGCGATCTCTGTCCTTCAAACGCCGCACATCGGACATTTCTCGGGCAAACAGAATCGCTTCGTCGACTTCGCTCACCATAAGGGGCGCAGGTTCATGGCGTGGAGTGACCGCCTGCCTGACCGGAACTGCCACCTGTTTCAAAGCCCGAAACGGCTGGTTCGCAAAACGGGCGGTCGTGGGTTGTTTCGTTGCAGACCGCTTTCGCTCTTTCATGCCGCTCCTCCGGAGAGAAAGACTGGATTTATTTTCAGCCGATTCGACAGCGTTTCACAAGGGGCACGGATTCCTTGTCATAGATCGGCAACTTGTGGCCAGCCGGCCGGGATGCCAATTCCCAAGCTTGCACCAATCATGCTAGCGTTCTCCGTCCAGACGATGCAGGATTACCGACCAGACTCGCGGCGCATCCTGGCCGATGTCATCGAACGGATCATGCCGGGCTACCCGTTGATGGAACGGGAGCAGCGTCACACCGTTCACGTGGACGTCACCCGCTACGTCACAGCACAGATCAACGGCATGCCGGGCTTTCTCCGGTTACCCTACGGCATCGCCCTGTGCGTCTTCAATAGCCTTCCGTTCCTACGATATGGCCGGACCTTTCGGCGCCTGCCTGCAGATCTACAGGCTCGTTACCTTCTTCTGTGGAGTGACGCACCCTTCCGACCGATGCGAGACTTTATCAAACTGATCCGCAGCTCGGTCCTGTTCGTCTTCTTCGATCATCCCCTGGTACTGGCGCAACTCGAAGCGGAGCGGCGGCCCCACAACGCGGCACCGCGGGAAGTGGCGCAAGGCTGAATGGTGTACCGGAAGACGGGAATACAGGTACAGGACTCGAGGTGAGCCGGTGACCACCCCTACCCTACGTACCGAGATTCTCGTCGTCGGATCGGGCGCTGGCGGCGCAGCGACAGCGGCGACACTGGCGACCCGAGGTTATGAGGTGATGCTCCTCGAAGAAGGGCCCTCGATCGACACGAGCCGTATCGCGTCACATTCGCCGGAAGCAATCGCGCGCTTGTACCGGAATGGCGGGCTGACACCAATCCTCGGCAACCAGACGATCGCCTACGTGGAGGGACGGTGTATCGGTGGTTCGACCGAGGTAAACAGCGCCTTCTGGCACCGCCTTCCACCTGATTGCTACCCGCGCTGGCAGACCGATGCAGCACTCGCCGATTTCACCCCCGAAATCATGGAGCCGTACTTCGAGCAGCTCGAAACGGAGTTGTCCGTCTCCTATCTCGACAGTGAACGTCTGCCGCGTAGTTCACAGCGCTTCCGTGACGGTATCGAACGCATGCGCTGGCAGTACACAGAGGTGCCGCGTTGCCAGAAGCAGAATGACGGTACCAGCCCATTTGCGCCCGGGAACAAGCAATCCATGCAACGAACGTTCATCCCGATGGCCGTGGCCGCCGGTGCGCAAATCCTGCCTGACACAAAGGCAGTGCGGCTCCGGCACGAGAACGGTCGTGTCACCAGCGTAATCACACGGCGTGGTAGCGGCCCCCAGGACTACACCACCACAGAGATCCACGCCGATGCCATTTTCGTGTGCTGTGGTCCCATACAGACCCCCGCCTTGTTGCGACGCAGTGGGATCACACGCAATGTCGGCGACAACCTCTGCATTCACCCGATGATCAAGGCCGCTGCTCTTTTCGACGAGGAGATCGGCGCGCACGAGGAAACCCTGCCGATCTTCCAGGTGAAGGAATTCTGGCCCAATATCACGATCGGCGGTTCGGTATTCACACCGGGTTTCCTTGCCATGTTGCTCTCCGACAACTGGAGATTGAACGAGCGCGCCATGCGTGAATGGCACCAGATGGCCCTCTACTACGCGGCGACACGAGGTATGAATCGGGGCTCCATCCGAGTGCTCCGGGGTTGCGATGACAGTGTCATCGTCCGCTACCGTCTTACAGCGGCCGACCAGAAGAACATCAGTGCTGGCCTGGCCCATCTGGGCGAGATCCTTTTTGCCGCTGGCGCACGAGCCGTGTACCCATCACTGCGTTCTCAGGCCGTTTTCAAGTCGGTGGACCAGTGCCGCGGCTTTCTGAAAGAGCCGATCCCCATCGGCGCAATGGCACTGTCGACGGTACACGCGTTCAGTAGCTGCCCGATGGGCGAAAATCCCGACTCCAGCGCCACCGATTCATTCGGCAAGGTCAATGGTTTTCGCAATCTCTACGTCAACGATGCCAGCCTCATTCCGGACTCACCCGGTGTCAACCCGCAGGGCACGACCATGGCCATCGCGCTGCGAAACGCCGATCATTTCGATACACAGCGCCAGGCAGGACCGAAGCGCACGATCCACATCGTTCACTCTGCTACGGAAAAGCCGGCGATTCTCATTACGGGAGCACCTGGTTGGCTTGGCACACGGCTTCTCGAAGTGCTCACCCATGGGCTTCCGGGCGTTCCTGAATTTGTCTCGGGAGACCCCGGACGCAAGGTGCGCTGTCTCGTACAACCGGCCATCGACCCCACACCACTTGGGGAAACCGGCGGTAACGTTCAACTCGTCACGGGCGACCTCACGGACCCGGCGGCGGCACAGGCACTCTGTGCAGGTGCTGAGGGAGCCATCCTGTTTCACATCGCAGGAGTGGTACATCCAGCCAGCCGTGTGCGTGACTTCGAACGCGTCAACGTCGACGGCACCCGTCATCTCCTGGAAGCAGCCATAGAGAACGGACTCCGGCGCTTCGTCGCGGTATCCTCCAATTCACCTTTCGGGTTCAACCCGGCCCGCGACCACCTCTTCGACGAAGATTCGCCCTATCATCCCTACATGGGGTACGGGCGGTCGAAGCTCCGTATGGAAGCCCTGGTACAGGAAGCGTACGCTTCCGGCCGCCTCGACACAGTGATCATCCGTCCCCCGTGGTTTTACGGACCACACCAGCCGCCACGCCAGACATTGTTCTTCCGGATGATCAAGGAAGGTCGTTTCCCGATCCTCGGAGACGGTGAGCAGAAGCGGTCGATGGCGTATATCGACAATATCTGCCAGGGCCTCCTGCTGGCGGCAACCGTCGATCGAGCAAGTGGTCAAACCTACTGGATCGCAGACGAGCGCCCGTACACGATCAATGAAATCGTCGATACGGTGCGTGAGGTTCTCGAGGAAGATTTCGGAATCACCTGCTCGCAACGACGGCTGCATCTGCCGGCGGTCGTTGGACGCGTAGCGCAACTGACCGATGGCCTTCTCCAGTCGTTTGGCCTGTACCACCAGAAATTTCACGTCCTGGGGGAAATGGGCCACAGCATTGCCTGCTCGGTCGAGAAGGCAAAATCGGAACTCGGCTATAGGCCCACCATCGCTCTACGCGATGGGATGCGTGAATCGCTGCACTGGTGCTTCGCCAACGGACAACAGATATGAGCATGGTGGAACGACAGGATCTGCCGGGGAAAGAGGGTACGTTCTGATGGCAGAAAACGTGCTCATCACCGGGGGTTCCGGCTATTTCGGCTGCCTGCTGCGGGATCGTCTCCGCACCAGTGGGGCAAACGTCCGCATCTTCGACCTCATCGATGCCGATGATCGCCCCTCCGATGTCGAGTTCATGCAGGGGGACATCCGCGACCGCACCGCCGTCCAGCGTGCTTGCGCGGGAGTCGAGGTCGTCTACCACAATGTGGCGCAGGTGCCATTGGCCAAGGACCGGGCACTGTTCGACGCCGTCAACCGCGACGGCACACAACACCTTCTGGATGCTGCGCGGCGTGCCAGGGTCCGCAAGATCGTACACACGTCCACAAGCGCTGTCTTTGGTATTCCCGCGAGGAATCCCGTCGATGAACGAGTCGAACCGCGTCCCCTCGAACCCTATGGCAAGGCCAAGCTGGAAGCCGAACGGCTCATCGCTGCAGCGGTGGAGCGATATGGACAGGATGTTACGATCATCCGGCCACGTACGATCGTTGGCCATGGGCGCCTCGGCATTTTCCAGATTCTGTTCGACTGGATCGAAGAAGGACGCCGAATTCCGGTCCTCGGCCGTGGAGACAACCTCTACCAGTTCGTGCATGCCGACGATCTTGCGGATGCATGTATCAAAGCGGCCGCCCGTTCCGGTCCGGCCACCTACAATATCGGAGCCGAACGTTTCGGGTCGATGCGTCAGACTCTGGAAGCATTGTGTGCCCACGCGGGGACAGGCAGCCGCGTCTACTCGATTCCCTTCGGACTGGCGGTAGCGGGAATGCGGCTCACCAGTGCCCTCGGACTGTCACCACTCGGCCCGTACCATGCGCTCATGTATGGGCGGAGTCTTTACTTCGATCTCGCACGTCCCAGGGCTGAACTCGATTGGCAGCCTCGTTGGTCGAACGAGGAGATGATCTGCGAATCCTACGATTGGTATGTCAGCCACAAAGATACGGTGCATCGGAGTGACGGCCGGTCGGCACACAGTTCAGCGGTACGGCAGGGAATTCTCGGCCTGCTGAAACGGATTTCGTAGTTCGGCAGGAATCCCCACCCTTCCCTGTCGAGAGACGAACTGGCAGCATCCGCCCATCCCTTTCGGGGAAGTGAAGAACCGGGATCAGGAGAAACAACAATGACCGCGCCATTGGAAGGAATCCGCGTCATCGAAATCGCAAGCTGGGTCGCCGCACCTGCGGCCGGTGCTTTGCTGGCCGATATGGGCGCCGAGGTGATCAAGGTCGAGGTACCGCGAGGCGAACTCTACCGCTGGGCCTATCCGCGTATGCACGGAATGGACACCGATTTCCTCGAAGCGCCGCACTTCCAAATGGATAACCGCGGCAAGAAATCACTGGCACTCGACCTGACCAAAGCCGCCGCACGAGAAGCGCTCCTGAAGGTGATCGACACCGCCGACATCGTACTCACCAACATGTTGCCGCAGCGACTGTTGAAGTTCGGCTTCGACGCAGAGACCCTGCGCACTCGGCGTCCGTCTCTCATCTTTGCGGAAGTAAACGGCTACGGCTCCAGAGGTGAGGAAGCGACGAAGCCAGCGTTCGACTACGCGGCCTATTGGGCCCGCACAGGCTTTATGGACATCCTGCACGACCCCGACGCAGCACCGGCATTCCAGCGTCCGGGGATCGGCGACCACGCCGCGGCTCTGGCATTGGTATCGGGAATCCTTGCAGCGCTCCGCGTGCGCGACCGTACGGGTAAGGGACAGATCGTCGAAACAAACCTGATGCACATCGGATTCTACATCCAGGGCAACGACACGGCGCTCACCCTCGTTGCGAGGCACACCCCGCCGCATCACAATCCGCGAGCCCCCATGAATCCACTGTGGAATCTTTATCGGACAAAGGACGAACGCTGGGTTTTTCTGTGCATGATTGAATCCGACATTTACTGGCCGCGCCTGTGCGCGGCGATCGAACGATCCGATCTGCTTTCCCGAGAGGATTTCGAGGACATGGCAGCCCGCATGCGCAACTCGGCGCTACTGGTCGAAGAGTTGGCCGCTGTATTTGTGCAGAAGACACTCGCCGAGTGGGAAGTGGCCCTGGCCGGTAAACCGGTGATCTGGGCACCGGTACGCACTCTGGCAGAAGCCATCGAAGACCCTCAGGCACGTGCAAACGAGATCTTCCAGACAGTGTGCCATCCCATCGCCGGGGAGTACGAAACAATCGCGCCACCGATGAGACTTTCAGGCTACGAGATGCGCGGCGAACGGCCAGCTCCCCTTCTCGGCGCCGATAATCAGGAGATCCTGCGCTCGGTAGGTTTGTCGGAGGAAGAGATCGCAGCCGCACTCGCTTGAGCCTTCGAGCGGGGACGGCACCAATATTTTTTTGGCGAGATCCCTATTTCGCGTCAGGGCCGAGTGGCTTTCCGTCGACGATCTGGTCGAGGTACTCCGAGAGTCCGTAGCCGGTCTTCCCGTCACAGGTAAACTCGGTCAGACCCTCGGTAATGCGGGTCACCAGTTCGACACCCGCTTCGTTCTTGCGGCGGTGACGCAACGGAATCAATGACAGCACCCGTCCTTCGACGACATACTCACGCTCATCGGTCTTCGCCCAGGCGCGCAGCTTCGTCTGGTAGTAGTTTTCGTCCCACTCACTTTCGAGACGTGCATCGCGGATCATGACGTACTCTCCATCCCGCAAAACCATGCCGCTCCTGCGGACCTGATCGTCGTCGCTGCCGATGAGCGAGATCATCATCCCGAAGTCCTTGCCAAAATTCATCGGTAACCAGCGATACCAGGAGATGTTCTGCCAGTAGCGCGGGCCCCACGACTTGTCCCGCAGGCCGAAACCATCCACCGCCCAGCTTTCCGTTCCGAGAGTGAATCGGCCACTTCCCGCAATATGCTGCTCGTAGTGTGCCTTGGCGAAAGACTTCTCAGGATCGATCGGCAGATCCGATCCGTCCGGCAGCACCGGGCGTCCGCCATACATGGGCGCGATACCGCGGTAATCGAGTTCGACCTTACACTCGACGAGCGTATTGTTCTTGAAGGCACGGGACGGGTGCGCCATCTCGAGTGGATTGGTGAGTAGAAGCATCGGGCCGTCGTAGGAGAGACGCAATCGCCTGAAGGGTTCGACGACTTCCACACGCATCCCACCGGCATCGAGCTCATCATTCTTTTCGATCGGCGGGCGATTGAACATGAAACCGACCCTGCCGTCAGGCAGATAGATGCAGGCCGATACTTCGGCATGACCTTCGTTCACCCGGTTGCCGATACGAAACCATCCGCCGATCTTCTGTACCGGATCGACGATGTTGAAATACATACTTTCGTTGTAGTTCTTCGCCTCATCGGGAGGATGACAGTACTCGTCCTCGGGGTTGAGGATCAGACGGATGCCATTCAGTTCGGTTTCCATAGCCGGATGCTCCGGCGATCCGCGGCGCTTGTCAACCGATCTGCAGTCAGATGTAGTAGTTCAGAGATTTTGTCCGGGGTTAACAGTTCAGTGAATCTGTCCTCCCCTGGGGACACATTGCCAGTATTTTTGTATTGGCTGGGGAAACGGAAGGAGCCCGTAGGACAACTGGAGTTTCCCCAGCCGATGCCGCGCTCGGTGGACGCCTGCGACGCCGCTGAAGCGCACGGATCTCGCCGCTGCACGTAGATGCGGCTGTCGCGTGGTGATGTGATTTCTGTACTGGCAGTATGCTGCCCATCGAGCAGACTCTGATGTCTGTTCCCGAGCAAAGCCTTAAATTCCCCTCTCCCCCCAAAAATCACTTTTTGGGGGGGAGAGGGAGGGGTGAGGGGGGCGGTGTTGGGTACAGACCGGTCACATAGGTGACACGTTAGACCGGGCACATGGGTAACACTGAAAGGCACCAGGAACGGAGCCCTACTGAAGGTGAAGGCCTCTGTGAAAACCCAGCGATACATCGAGCGGTTGGACGGTGCAGGAATTCAGCGCGGCGTACGAGTTCAGCCGCAAAACCGGCTACCAGGACCGGAAGGAAAAATCCGGCACTCGGAGCAAATTCAGACGATCCCTATTCGAATGCGACCCTGTAAGTCACCGAAAACAAAATGGATTTTTAATTTCGGGAAAGTGGCTGTCCATCGGAGCTAGTCCTCAGAGCTATCGGAGCTGTCCCGTGTGTTCAGGAGATCTAAGAGGGTCACGGATCCCCGGCATACGGAAAGTCAGCCCGGCCAGTTCGGAGATCAGTGCTTCAGCCTGTACCGCCGGGAGTTCCACCAGTGGTGGGCGCACCCTTGCCCACTCGGGATCGCCGGCATGGTACGCAATGATCTGCTTGAGCGCCGGAATCATCGGGTATTTTGCCACCACGCCCCGCAACTCATCCAGGGTGGCTTGTTGCGACTCGGCATCGTCATTACGCCATTCGTGATACAGCCTGACGATTGCTGCAGGATTGACATTCGCCGTTGCCGAGATGCAACCTGCGCCGCCGTGCCGCATGTTGGCCAACAGCCACGTTTCGCTTCCCGCGAATACATCGAATCCAGCGGGCGCAAAGGCATCGAGGACGGCTTTCGTATTGGCCCAATCGCCGGAACTGTCCTTCATCCCGACGATGCTTTCGGGATAGGCTTTGATCAACCGCTCGATCAACGGGATGGAAATGGAGACCTGGGCGACTGGAGGGATATGATACAGATAGATCCGTAGCCGGGTATCGCCGATCCTTTGCACGATCTCTGAAAAATTCCTGTACAGGCCCTCGTCGGAGACACCCTTGTAATAGAAGGGAGGCAGCATCAGCGTTCCGGCGCAACCGTGATTGACGGCATGCCGCGTAAGTTCGACCGAATCCGTCAGCGCGCAGCAACCCGTACCCGGCATCATACGGCCGGGATCGACACCCGCCTCGATCAACGCATCGAGCAGGAACATACGTTCGGTCACAGAGAAGGAATTGGCCTCCGAGTTGGTGCCAAACACGGCAAGACCGCAACCCTGATCGAGCAGCCATTTGCACTGCCGGATCAACCGTCCTGGGTCCGGGCGGTAGTCCGCCGCAACGGGAGTCACGACAGGAGAGAGCACTCCTTTGATCCGGGCCGATGCCATCACGATCCCACTCCACCATGCCGATTTCTCATGGACCTCCCACCTTCTCCATCGTCCAAACCGCCGACTGTGCTGAAGCAAAAAGCGGCTGTTCGCGAAAGTCAGGATGGCCGCGTCAGGAACGCAGGTATGCGTGTGTGAGCCGAAACAGACGAGGCACCTCCCCCGAAGCACATGCTCCTTTCGGGCGGAGGACCTGTACGTCCCCTTCAGCGCTGCAACAAACCGAACTGCCGGGGGCGTTCCGCCAACTCACGGAAACCAAGGCGATCACAGAGAGCCTGGTACGCGCCTGCGCGCAGGCCACGCCAACGAAGGTCATCCACCGAGACTCCGAGCGGCACGTCGGTTCGCAGGGTGGCCAGTTGTTTGTAGAGCATCGCTGCTGCGTACTCCTCGGCCAATGCCTCAGCGAGCCGTGCGGCACCCCGCACCCGTACCGTCCAATTCGAAGCGTCCAGCGGAATGGCTTCGAGAATGCCATAGGCATTGAGAACAGTGGCGGCGCTTTTCATGCCCCAGCCACGAATGCCGGGAATACCGTCCGCCGCATCACCGACGAGTGCCAGGAGATCCGGAACCGACGATGGCGCCACACCGAGACGTTCGCGCACGGCATTCTCATCGAACACACGACCGCGGCGGCGGTCCACCGTGACGACATGGCTGCCGCGCACACACTGGCAGAGATCTTTGTCCGGGGAGAGAATCAGGACCTGTTCGAACCGGTCGCCGAGCTGTGCTGCAGCGCTCGCCAGAGCATCATCGGCTTCGAACTCGATCATCGGCCAGACATGGATTCCGAGGGCGAACAAAGCTTCTTCCGCCAGCGGAAACTGCGAGAGAAGATCGGGATCGATTCCCTCGCCGGTCTTGTAGCCAGGGAACAGATCATTGCGAAACGACTCGATGACATGATCCGTCGCGCCAGCCACATGTGTCACGTCAGATTCGCGCAAGAGAGCGATCATCGAACCCATGAGGCCACGGATTGCACCGACCTCCTGCCCGTCCGGCCCACGTTCCCGCGGCATGGCAAAAAAAGCCCGGAACAATTCGTACGTCGCATCGACCAGGTGCAGCTTCAAAGGATTGCCACCGTTCTGCATTGGAAGAACATGCGCTTCATTTCTGGAGTAGATGTGTCGGTCAAAAACCCCAGTTCGTTCTTCCTTTTCTAGTCGAGCCCCAGCATCGTGGTGTAGCTTTTCGCCGAGAAAGTAGACTCAAGATCTGTAGTGTTGTAGGCAAACACGCATACACGCAGCAATCGATGAACTTGAACATGAGACACCTGTTGGGGCGGATTGTAAAGACATACCAATTGTCGTGTCGAAGAGGGTGTAGCCCAAGTCCAGATTAAGACACCATGGTGTTGCATCCCTTATCAGTAGCACGAATTCAGTAGAACGGTGGTTGTATGATTCTCCGTCTCGAACTCGATCGCCGCATTAATTTTGCGATGCAGCAAAATAGTGTTCCCATGGTGAATGCGGTGCGAATCAGCAATAACACCATGGACGATCTGCGGGATATTTCTCTTTGTATCAGCGCTCGTCCAGAGTTTGCCGATCCCTGGGAAAGCCACATCGACTGGATTGCTGCGGGCACAACCTACGATCTTGAAACGATCGATCTGGAACTTTCGCCCACCTACCTTCGCGACCTCACCGAGCGAACCCGTGGACAACTTCGAGCAACTCTGACCCGTAATGGCCAAACGATCACCGAGAGCATCGAGCCCGTGGAGATTCTGACCCGGGAAGAGTGGAGTGGTATCGCTTCCTTACCTGAAATCCTTGCGGCTTTCGTGATGCCAAACCATCCCATGGTAGAGATCGTATTGGCAAACGCTGCAACGATCCTCGGCAAGTGGAACGAGGATCCATCTCTCAGCGGCTACCAATCAAGAGACCCCAAACGGATCTTCCTGATGGCGGGGGCGATCTATACGGCCATCCAGAGTCTCGACTTGACGTACATCAATCCGCCGGCAAGCTTCGAGCTTGAGGGTCAGCGAATTCGATTTCCCGATCGGATCGTCGAGTCCCGTATGGGGACCTGCCTTGACCTCGCGGTTCTGACCGCGGGATGCCTTGAACAGGCGGGGATGAACCCCCTGCTCATCCTGGTCAAGGGACATGCCTTCGTCGGCACCTGGCTTCAGGAGGAATGTTTCGCTGAGCCATCGTCGGACGAGCCGCTCCGGCTGCGCAAGCGCGTTGACTTGGGAGAAATTGCTATTTTTGATCCAACTCTTGTGACGAGTCGCCCGCTGGCCAGCTTCAATGAATCCGTAAGGGCAGGCAAGAAACATCTGGAGGATCCGGAACGCTTTCACTGTGTCATCGACGTCCGTCGAGCACGGGCAGGCGGCATCAAACCCATTCCCGATAGGGTCGAAGCGACAATCCCATCCGCCTCCCCAAAAGCCCAAGTCCCCTTCGATGCACCAACGGTTCCGGAGAGTTTATCGCTCGTTGTCCCGTCCCAACAAACGGCCAGCCCAGACGTAGAGCAGGAGAGCCCCGCCTTACGCCTCGACCGGTGGCGTCGCCGGCTTCTGGACCTCTCCCTTCGAAATCGGCTCCTCAACTTCCGTGAGACAAAGAAGACAATACCACTTCTCTGCGCAGACACTCACGTACTGGAGGATTCCCTTGCCGAAGGTACTACCTTCAGAGTGATGCCGCGGTTCGAAGAATTGGGTGCACAAGATCCGCGCACCGCAGCCCTCGTGCAACGGGGGACGGTCGGTCCCGTCATCGAGAAGTTGCTGCGTGACGAACTCGCAGCAGGTCGGCTTCGAGCGAGCCTGAAGCCAGAAGAACTCGATCACCGGCTTCTCGAACTCTATCGCGCGGCGAGACTTAGCCTCGAGGAGGGTGGGGCCAGTACACTTTATATGGCCATCGGATTCCTTGCTTGGTACGAGTCGCCTCAGAGCACACAATGTCGGCTCGCTCCGATCCTACTTGTTCCGCTTGAGCTACGTCGCAAGTCTCTTCGCGAGGGCTTCACACTTCAGCGCGGTGATGATGATGCGCGCATCAACGTGACGCTTCTCGAAATGCTCAAGCAGGACTTCGGCATCACCATCCCCGGACTCGATCCTCTGCCTGAAGACGACCACGGCGTCGATGTCCAGGGAATCTTGCGGTACTTTCGCCAGTCAATCCGCGACGTCGAGCGGTGGGATGTCGTCGACCGAGTCTTCATCGGAATGTTCTCCTTTGCGAAGTTTCTGATGTGGCGCGACCTCGACAAACATGCGGAGCAACTGAAGAAGAGCGCCGTCGTGGACCACCTCCTGAACCACCCTGACGAGAAATTCGACCCCGGCGGTCCCTTCCCTAACCCGGATCAGATGGACGAATCCCGGTCGGCTCTCCAGACGTTCTGCCCTCTTCCATCTGATGCCTCACAGCTCGCAGCAGTCCATGCCGCAGCCGATGGCCGTACGTTCGTCCTGGAGGGTCCTCCGGGAACGGGTAAGTCACAGACAATTACAAATCTGATTGCACACTGTCTCGCGAACGGAAAGACTGTCCTGTTCGTCGCCGAAAAAAGGGCGGCACTCAATGTCGTATTCGACCGGCTCCAGGAAGTTGGTTTGGCCCAGGCATGCCTGGAGTTACATTCAAACAAAGCCGAGAAGCAGAAGGTTCTCGCACAACTCAATGAGGCACTGACATCCACCAATGCCTACACTCCCGAGGAGTGGGAGCGCGAGGCACGCCGGCTCGAGTCACTCCGCAATGAGTTGAACGCGTATGTTGCAGCGCTCCACTCACGGCGAAAACTCGGGGAGAGCGTATTCCAGGTAACATCGAAATTGATTGGTCTCCGCGAGGTGCCGAGGGTTCCTCTCTCCTGGCCCTCACCCGATTCAGTCTCTCCTGAGCAGTTGGCGGCGTTGCGTGACCTCATCGACCGCCTCACAACGACCGCAATGGCGCTAGGGGATCTCGTCAACCATCCCTGGAGCCCTGTTCGGCAGCGTGAGTGGACACCAGCATGGGAGGAAGAAGTTGCGTCCGCGCTCACCCATGGGATCGATGTCGCAAGGACTCTTGCGACGGAGGCGCTTCAGATTGGTCCGCGACTGTCCATGGGCGAGGGGGGATGGAGTCTTGTAGATCTTGCAGCAATGGACGAGGTCGCTGGTCTCCTGGTAAACGCTCCTTCAATACCTCAAGCACTCGTCACGACGCCGACTTGGGACGACGACAAGCGCCGCATCGGAAGCTGGATCGATCATGGCCGACAAAGGGACCTGCTCTGCGCGAAGATCGATAAACAGTTCAAACCTGAGATCGTCAACCTCAACCTCGAATCCCTCGAGGTGTCGTGCATGCGTGCGGCAGGGTCCGTGTGGCCGATTTCCTGGTGGCGATATCGGAAGTTGTTGAAGGTCCTGAACGAAGTGGCCCGTGAAGGGAACTCGATCGGACGCACACAACTAGAACCCACGCTCCATGACTTGAGGTCGATGCTCGAACACGAACGGGCCCTGCTTGATGCCTCCGCCTCGGCAGCCGATCTTCTTGGGCCACTCTGGCAGGACGGCTCTACCGCTTGGGACGTGGTCGAGAAGGCTACTGAGTGGGTAAATAAAACCCGAGCCTGTGCTTTACGCTTGGCGCATGGCGAGCCCCGGCGAGCGGGCATGCTGCTTGCGAGCTGGGCGCATATCGTCGACATTGGTCAGTCAGCCATGGTCGTTGATGAAACGCGGCGTGCTCTCCGCGCGTATCGCCACGCATACGACGGATTCACCCAGAGCCAGAAGAGACTCGAAAAGATTCTTGTATTGGACTCCAATTCCGCCTGGGGCGGGGCGTCGGAGCCTGATGTCCTCACGCGATTGGATCGGCGCCTGAACGAGTGGACCGGCCGAGTACATCAACTCCGCGATTGGTGCACTTGGCAGCGTTTCCAGTCCGAAGCGGCAGACACCCAACTGACGCCCCTAATCCAGGAATTCGAGCGCGGACGATTCGCAGCTACAGACCTTCGATCTGTCTTCGATCGGAGCTTTTATCAATGGTGGCACGCCGCAGTCGTAAGTAGTGAACCGGTATTGGCTCATTTTTTTAGTCCGGAACACGACAGAAAGATCACCCAGTTTCGGGAAACAGATGATCGCTATGCCGCGTTGACGCGACAGATCATTGCCGCCCGACTGGCTAGTCGGGTTCCGAGGTCATCAACCGTCGATCTCCCCAATTCTGAGGTAGGAATCCTCAGACGCGAGCTCATGCGACGACGGCGACACATGTCTCTGCGCCGACTTCTCCAGTCGATTCCCAACCTATTGCCGCGTCTGAAGCCATGTCTGCTGATGAGCCCGATCTCTGTGGCGCAGTATCTTGATGCATCTGCAGCAAAGTTCGATCTGGTTGTTTTCGACGAAGCATCGCAGGTGCCGGCATGGGATGCCGTGGGTGCGCTCGGAAGGGGAAAGCAGGCAGTTATCGTTGGCGATCCGAAGCAATTACCACCGACCAGTTTCTTTACGCGCACAGAGGATGAGGAGAGCGATGACACGGATACCATGGAAGATCTCGAAAGTATCCTTGATGATGGGATCAGTGCTCAATTACCGTTTAAGCGATTGAACTGGCACTACCGCAGCCGCCACGAGAGTCTGATCGCGTTCAGCAACTACCATTACTATGACAATTCTCTCCTGACCTTCCCTTCACCTCAGCAAACAGGCTTGGGAGTGTCATTGCGCCCAGTGCCTGATGGTGTATACGATCGCGGTAAGTCCGCAACCAACCGAGCCGAAGGTCAAGCGATCGTCGAAGAACTCGTACGCCGCCTGAAAGATCCAGAACTCCGGAAACTCTCTTATGGAATAGTGACTTTCAGCCAAGCACAACAGAAGCTTATCGAGGATCTCCTCGAGGATGTACGTACGCACGATCCCGAGATCGACGAATTCTTCGACGAGGGGGCAAGGGAGCCGGTATTCATAAAAAATCTGGAAAACGTTCAAGGTGACGAGCGTGATGTGATTCTCTTCTCAATCTGCTACGGACCCGACATCACCGGTCGGGTAGCGATGAACTTCGGCCCGATGAACCGGGACGGCGGGGAACGACGCCTGAACGTTGCGATCACGCGTGCACGACAGGAGGTGCTTGTCTTCTCCACGCTTCGTGCGGATCAGATCGATCTTGCGCGCAGTCGCGCCCGCGGCGTCCGCGACTTGAAGAACTTCCTCGAGTATGCGGAAAAAGGTCCGTCGACAATTGCCGCAGCTGCAACACTGCAAGCGGATGCGGACGCTGAATCCCCCTTCGAGAAGGCCGTTCAGGACGCACTCGTTCGGAAGGGCTGGGAGGTTCACAATCAGGTCGGGTGTGCCCGGTACCGCATCGATCTCGGCGTCGTTGATCCCAGGGCCACTGGT
>CAZEWD010000009.1:21003-24659 GCA_964515725.1 uncultured Binatia bacterium (SeqCode) | reverse complement strand
GCAGGGCGCGTTCGATACTGGCACGCAGGGTTTCGGGGGCATGCACGCCCTCGAAACGTTCGTCACCGATCCACAGTGTGGGCAGCCCGCGCACACCGACTTGAGTTGCCGTAACCATGTCGTCCTGTAGCCGTTGCGCAGTCCGGGCCGAGTTGACGCACGCTTTGAATTCCTCACGATCGAGGCCGAGCTGCACGGCAATCTCTTCACAATCACGCGCTGTGAGCTGATCTGCCCGGAACAGCCGGTCCGCCATGGTCCGCCCCTTGCCCTTCTCGTCGGCACAACAGTAGGCACGGGCCGCCGCGACGGCATGTTCGTGTTGCGGGAGCGGAACGTTCTTGAGAACGACGCGGAGTTTCTCCTCGTATGAATCCAGAATGGGCGCCAACTGTTGATATTGAGCGCGGCAGGCCGGGCACTGGAAGTCGACGAATTCCACGACGGTGACAACGCCGGGCTCGGCCGGCAAGCCAAATGCAGGCACACGCGGGGTCGCGCTCACCGGAAGAGACGGTTGCGCCCAGTGACGGTGTAGCCCCAAGGCTCCCAGCACCACGGCCGCAATGGCTGCCACATGGAATCCGGCAGCGAGGGAACTCGTCCGCCGCTGTGGTAGTCGCAACGGCGCCCCTAGCGGAAGCCACGCCAACGCCGCAATCAAAAGCGAAGCGACATCGACCACAACACAGAACCTGCACCATGCGTGGAGGACAAACGCCTGAATGGCAATCAGCGCGCTTCCACCCAGAGCACCCATCAAACCGAGCGGGCGCAGCCAGGGCCTGAGCGCTGGCACCAGCAAAGAACCGAAAAGCGCAAGAAAGAATACGATGCCGAACAAAGGCATGGGAATTCCGAGGATGTGCGAGTAGGCCGATTGCGCCACTGTGTTGCACCCTCCACCCTCGGCACACATGACGGGAAACGGCTGAACGTACTCCGCGCCAAGGAGGACGCTCGTAGCCAGTCCGACGAGGATGGCGGCATACAACAATGACTCGCGAGCCTTGAATTCCATCTACGGTCGCTCCCCTAACAGAGCTCGTTGCGTGGGTCCATGCAGGTTTGGCCTTGGACGGCAGCCAGTGTAAAGAGGGAATCGGTGCGCATCTCTGTCTCGCTTTGCCTGCTGTTTTTTGTGGCTGGAGGAATTTCCATCGCCTCTCACGGACAGGTGCGGGCCCCGGCGCCGCCCGGGCCGGGAGATCCGGCTTTCAAACGCCGGACGGTCGACGAGACACACGGCATCCTATTGCTCCAGGCGGCGCCGGACGGATTGATCGAGGAGTTGTACGATTACTACCTGCTCGTTTCAGAACGAGCCGTCACCGGCGAGATTTCACCATCCTGGGCCGCCTATCTCTACGTCAACTATTTCCGCGACGCCATGCGAGATCGGCCGGACGGAGTCCCACGGCGTTCGCGCGAACAGGTAGCCGCATCCCTCGAAGAAAGCGTGCAGTTTTTCTACATCCGCAAACGTCCGGAAGCAGGTCCCTCTTACTTTGGTGCCTGGGTCTGGCAGGCGGCCCCGCCGCAATAACCGGAATCATCGCGAAACGACGACATCCCGATCGCCACCGCGGCTCGTCCCGGCAAATTCACCGTCCCGAAATCGTCCAAGGGTGGCTCCAGAACCTTCGAAGCGGTAGCCTGTCACCAATCGCATGAGCACATTTGCCGTCGACGTCACCGGTCTCACACGCGTATTCGACAAGTTTGTCGCCGTCGATCATATCGACCTGCGTGTGGCGAGTGGGTCGGTCTACGGCTTCCTGGGCCCGAATGGCGCGGGTAAATCCACCACGATCCGGATGCTCTGCGGCATTCTGCGCCCCACGGCCGGAGAGGGACAAGTCGGTGGCTTCGACATCTTGCGGCAAACCGAATTGCTGAAAAACCGGATCGGTTACATGTCGCAGAAGTTCTCTCTGTATGAAGATCTCAGCGTCGAGGAAAATCTGCAATTTTTTGCGGGTATCTACAACGTGCACGGATCGCAGCGGCGGGCGCGTATCGCCTGGGCCCTCGAAATGGCAGGATTGGTCGGCCGTGAACGGATGTTGACGCGGGAGTTGGCGGGCGGTTGGCGGCAACGCCTGGCTCTTGGCTGTGCCGTCCTGCACGAACCGCCCATCCTGTTTCTCGACGAACCGACCTCCGGCGTAGATCCGGCATCACGCCGCAACTTCTGGGAAATGATCGGAAACCTTGCAGAGCGCGGCATCACTGTGTTCGTGACGACGCATTACATGGACGAAGCGGAGCACTGTGACGAACTGGCACTGATCTACGGTGGACGAGTCGTGGCCTCGGGAAGTCCCGCTCTGTTGAAAAGCCAATACATGACACAATCGCTCATGGAGCTTTCGTGCGGTCATCTCATGGGAGCCTTTTCCCTGCTGAAGGAGGCGCCTGAAGTGGAGGGTGTCGCACTCTTCGGTGATACGCTGCACGTCACGGTGGATGACGTTGGCCGGGCGCGCACGGCGATCGAGCAACGCCTCGCGGGCAGTGGAATCGAGTTGCACTCCCTGGAACGAATCGAACCGTCTCTCGAAGATGCGTTCGTCGCCATCATCGAGGCAAGCGGCATGGATACGCAGCGATGAAACGCCGGCGATCGTTTTCCTGGCGCACCATACGCGCCATTTTGCGGCGCGAGTTCACCGATGTCCTGCGCGACCGCCGTAGTCTGCTCCTGACGTTTCTCTATCCCATCAGCATGCTCATCATGTACGGCTACGGCATCCGATACGACGTCGACAACGTCCCGTTGACGATTCTCGACTATGATCGGAGCGCTGAAAGCCGTGGCCTGACCGAACAGATGGTCCGCTCGGGCTATTTCAAATTGGTGCGCAGCGCCACGAGTTATGATGAAGTCGAACATGACCTGAACACCGACGCCAGCCGCGCTGCGGTCGTCATTCCGATCGGCTTCTCGGAACGATTGCGTGCGCGGGAGCCAGTGACCGTGCAGGCGATCGTCGACGGAACCGACTCGAATACCGCCACGATCGCCCAGGGGTACCTGCTGGGCATGATCGGCAGCTACGGCGCAACCCTGCAAACGGAGGTCCGAAGGCATGTCGAATCGGCGCTGCCGATCCGGGTGAAGAGCCGCGTCTGGTACAACCCGGAGCTGAGAAGCGTCAACTTCATCGTACCCGGTGTCATCGCAGTGATCATGATGATCGTTGGCGCCATCCTCACGGCGCTCAGCATCGTCAAGGAAAAGGAACGCGGCACAATCGAGCAGATTCTGGTCTCTCCCATCCGACCGCTCGAAATGATGATCGGCAAGATCATTCCCTACGTGGTGATCGCCTTCCTCGATCTCATGATCGTCGTAGCCGCGGGTTATCTGATCTTTGCCGTCCCCATCAAAGGCAGTCTGCTGCAACTGGGCATCTTCGCGCTCCTCTATCTCGTGGCATCCCTGGGCACGGGAGTCTTCGTCTCGACCATTGCCGACACGATGCAAACGGCGATGTTGGCGGCAATCTTCATCTCTCTGTTGCCGTCGGTGCTGCTCTCGGGCTTCGTCTTCCCTCTCGAACACATGCCCGTGGCAATTCGCCTGATCTCCTATTTCTTTCCCGGCCGTTATTTCGTCACCGCCATCCGGGGGATTTATCTGAAGGGCATCG
>CAZEWD010000009.1:7751-20993 GCA_964515725.1 uncultured Binatia bacterium (SeqCode) | reverse complement strand
GATGCTGACGGCGTTCTGTATCGGCATCGTTTGGCTCAGCGCCAGCCGTTTCCAGGAAAAGCTCGGGTGAGCCGATGATGGCGTCCCTGTCCCGCATCGTGCACATCGTATGGAAGGAAGTGATTCAGATCACACGGGATCCGCGCATGTTCACCATGGTGCTGATCATGCCGGTCATGGAATTGTTCATCTTCGGCTACGTCGTGGCATCGGATATTACCGACATTGGCCTGGCCGTGTGCGACTATGACCAGTCTGCAGCAAGCCGAGCCTATATCGAAAAGCTCGTCTACAGCGGCTACTTCCGCATCGCGGCCCCGTGCCAGAGCATGGCGGACGTGAACCGTTTGTTGGACCGTGGGGTGGCACGAGTCGTTCTGACCATCCCGCCCGATTTCTCCGAGCGCCTCAAGCGAAGACAAACCGCCTCGATCATGGCGGCCGTGGATGGCAGCAATTCCAACACGGCAACGATTGCCTCGGCGTATCTGGAGCAGATCACGGTGGAGCAGACGGTGCAGGTGCAGTTTCCGGATCACGGCAAGGAAGTTCGTTCCGTGCTGCATCCCGCCGTCTCCCTCGAACCGCGCGCCTGGTTCAATCCCGAGTTGCGCAGCGTGCGCTATATGGTCCCGGCCATCATTGCGGTCC
Organism: uncultured Binatia bacterium (SeqCode); assembly: GCA_964515725.1. Classification (GTDB taxonomy): domain Bacteria; phylum Desulfobacterota; class Binatia; order HRBIN30; family HRBIN30; genus CAZEWD01. Next base: position 20,342 of record CAZEWD010000009.1, on the reverse strand, counting down.
TCCTCATGGAATCGCTCGTCATCCTGACCGCAATCGCCATCGTGCGGGAGAAGGAACATGGCACGATGGAGCAGTTGATCGTCACACCCATCCGGTCATTCGAATTGATCCTCGGCAAAGCGATTCCCTTCATCTTTCTCGGTTACATCAACATGGCCATCGTTCTGCTCGCTGGCACACTCTGGTTCGGCGTCGACATCACCGGCAGTCTGCCCCTTCTCCTGGCGCTCAGCCTCCTCTTCATTCTCACATGCCTCGGTATGGGCCTGTTGGCATCGATCATCTCGAACACCCAACAACAGGCATCGATGGCAGGCCAGTTTCTTTTGTTGCCGAACATGTTCTTTTCGGGATTCATGTTTCCCATCAGCAGCATGCCCCCGGTCGTCCAGACACTCACCTACATCGTGCCACTGCGGTATTACATCACCATCGTGCGCGGGATCTTTCTCAAGGGTGCGGGCTGGGCGGAGTTGAAAGACGAGGCATTGATCCTGTTCGTTTTCGGCGCCGTGATCCTCGGTGCGGCAAGCCTGACGTTTCGAAAGCAGATCCGGTGAAGCGAAGGCGCCAGCCAGGACCTCGTCGACATTCCCCGAGGCTGCGAGCAAGGAGAACGGTATGACCTACGAAAACCTGGAAACGGCGCCGGGCAGCATCGCCACGATCACCCTGAACCGTCCCGAGCGCCGCAACGCCCTCTCTCTGGAGATGATGGACGAGTTGATGCATGCCCTGCGCGCACTCGGTGAGGATCGCGATACCCGGGTAATCATACTGGCCGCGAGAGGCCCCGCATTTTCAGCAGGACATGATCTCCACGAGATGACGGGACGTGCCCTGAGCGAGTATCGGAAAATCTTTGAAGTGTGCACCCGACTCATGACGGCGATCCAGGAAATCCGTCCCCCGGTGATCGCGCGTGTGCACGGCATCGCGACCGCGGCGGGTTGCCAACTCGTTGCCGGCTGTGATCTGGCCGTGGCAGCCGACACCGCACGGTTCGCCACGCCCGGGGTCAATATCGGACTCTTCTGCACGACTCCGATGGTGGCGCTCACGCGTGCCATCGGGCGTAAACGCGCCATGGAGATGCTGCTGACGGGCACTCCCATCGATGCAGCGACAGCGGCCGAATGGGGTCTGGTCAATCGAGTCGTCCCCGAGCAATCGCTCGATGAAGCCGTGCAGGCGCTGGCGCAACGGATCGTCAAGGCGAGCCCGCTGACGCTGCAAATCGGCAAGCAGGCGTTCTACGCACAGATCGATCTGGACCAGCCGAAAGCCTACGCCTACGCGAAGGAAGTGATGAGCATGAACGCGCTCACCGCAGATGCACAGGAGGGCATTCGGGCGTTTCTCGAAAAACGATCCCCCCGCTGGCAAGAGTCCTGACCCAGGAGGAGACTGGCGGCACCTACCGTGCGCCGGTATGCCCGAAGCCGCCCGAGCCGCGTTTTGTCTCTTCAAGATCGTCGACTTCCCGCCACTCGATGCGGGTGACCGGTGCCACGATCATCTGCGCGATGCGATCGCCGCGCGCGACCAGAAACGGCTCGCGGCCGAGATTGATGAGAATTACCTGGATTTCACCACGATAGTCAGCGTCGATGGTGCCAGGTGAATTCAGCAGTGTGATCCCATGGCGCAAGGCAAGTCCGCTGCGCGGTCGAATCTGGGCCTCGAATCCGGCAGGCAGCTCGATGGCCACCCCGCTCGGAATGGCAACACGCCCCAACGGCGGAATCTCCACAGGCGCCTCGACGTCTGCCAGGAGATCGACGCCAGCCGCATCCGCCGTCATGTAGCGTGGCAGCGGGAGCGGTTCTGGCCCAGAGGACGGCCGCACCCTCTTGATCGCAATCCGGACGCTGTGCGTAGTCGTCATGCGCGAACGCGAACGGCAACCGCGGGCCGGGAAATGCAGGCGCGGCTCATCCAGCGCTCGCCGGTACGAGGATTCCCTCGTCGAGGGGTCTGCCCTGCATGTTGCCGAGCAACGTCAGAGCCACCACATCGGTACGCAGCATCTCTTCGGCCAGTTCCACGAGACAGTCGTTATCGATCGCATCGATGTGCGCCGCAACCTCTTCGGGAGGGATGTCGCTGCCGTAGTAGATTTCGTTCTTTGCGATTCGACTCATGCGACTGTCACTCGTCTCGAGACCCAACAGAATGTTGCCTTTGAGCTGATTCTTCACGCGGGCCAGTTCTGCCTGTTGCAACACCTCCGCGAGAACAACGCCGACGACTTCTTCCACCCATTCGGCACTCGTGCCCACGTAGATCCCCAGATAACCCGCATCGGAGTAGGACGACAGGAACGAATATACCGAGTAGGCACGGCCTCGCTTTTCCCGGATCTCCTGGAAGAGGCGTGAACTCATGCCACCGCCTAGAGCGGCATTGAGAAGATAGGCAGCGTAACGTTTCTCGGAGACATGAGAGATTCCGGGGGTGCCGAGACAGATGTGAACCTGCTCGAGATCCTTTTCGACATATACGATTCCACGGCCCGGAGATGGACTCACGCCATTCACCGATTCTGCCGTGCCAAACAGGTGCCCGAAACTCTGCCGGGTCCATTCCACCATATGTTCGTGCGTGACATCACCCGCGGCCGCCACAATGATGCGGTCGGGACAGTACCGGGCACGCACAAATTCGAGAAAGTCCTGCTGCCTGAACCCGCTGACCGTGTCCACCCGGCCGCACACCGGCAAACCAAGGGGATGGTTGGGCCAGAAATTCAGGCTGAAAACCTCATGAACGTAATCGTCGGGGGTATCTTCGACCTGGGAGATCTCCTGCAAGACGACGGTACGCTCGCGCTCGATCTCCTCCGCATCAAAACGGGAATGGAGGAAGATATCGGCAAGGATATCCTCGGCGACCGGCAAATGTTCGGCCAGGACCTTACCGTAGTAACAGGTGTACTCCTTGCCGGTGAAAGCATTGAGGACACCGCCCACAGCGTCGGCTGCTTCAGCGATCTGCGCCGCGGTTCGCCGTTCTGTGCCTTTGAAGAAGAGGTGTTCGAGGAAGTGGGAGATCCCAGCCTGGTGGGGTTGCTCGAAACGAGAGCCGTTCTCGACCCAGATGCCGACGGTCACGGACGCGACCCCCGGCATCGTTTCGGTGACAACCCGAATCCCGTTATCCAGACGGGTCCGGGCGACTCCAGAGAAAAGTGACGACATGCCTCCGACTATGACGCAGACGGCGAGGAGGTGCCAGAGGCGTTCGTACCTGGTTCCCCATTCTCCTGCATCACCTCTCGGCGGCTCAGGCGGATCTTTCCCGTCTTGTCGACTTCGAGCACCTTTACCATGACGGTCTCACCTTCCTTGAGAACGTCGGTAACCTTTGCCACACGTCCGGGGCCGATCTGCGAGATATGCAGGAGCCCATCCACTCCAGGGAGGATTTCGACGAATGCGCCGAAATCGACGATGCGCCGTACCAGGCCTTCGTAAATACGGCCCACTTCCGGCTCCGCAGTAATCCCCTGGATCAGTTCTACCGCACGGTTCATGGCCATGCCGTCGCTGGAAGCGATCAGCACGGTCCCGTCGTCCTCGACGTCGATCTTCACGCCGGTCTCCTCGATGATGCCGCGGATGACCTTGCCTCCAGGACCGATGACATCACGGATCTTGTCTGGCTTGATCTTCAGCGTGATGATGCGTGGCGCGTACTGTGACATCTCGGTGCGCGGCGCTTTGATCGTTCCTGCCATCTGTTCGAGGATATGGAGACGGCCTTCACGTGCCTGATACAAGGCTTCTCGCATGATCTCCCGCGTGACACGACCGATCTTGATGTCCATCTGCAGGGCGGTAATGCCGTCCGCCGTGCCGGCCACCTTGAAGTCCATATCGCCCAGATGATCCTCGTCGCCGAGGATGTCTGACAGAATGCGGATCTCATCGCCTTCCTTGATGAGGCCCATGGCGATACCCGCGACAGGCGCCTGGATGGGCACACCTGCATCCATCAGCGCCAGTGTGGCGCCGCAGATACTGGCCATCGAAGAGGAACCGTTCGACTCCAGGATGTCCGAAACGACACGCACCGTGTAGGGGAAACCCGAGTTGTCGGGTAAAACCGCGGCCACCGCGCGCTCGGCCAGGGCTCCATGGCCGATCTCGCGCCGTCCGGGACTGCGCAGGAACTTCACCTCGCCCACGCTGAACGGTGGAAAGTTGTAATGCAGCATGAACTTCTTGAACTGTTCACCAATCAACGCATCGATCTTCTGCTCGTCGGACGACGTGCCGAGGGTTGCGGTGACCAACGCCTGAGTCTCACCGCGTGTAAACAACGCAGAGCCGTGCGTTCGTGGCAGGACACCGATCTCGCAAGTGATGGAACGAATTTCCTTCAGACTGCGGCCATCGACACGCCGGCCATCCCGCACGATGGCCATTCGCATGACGTTCGCCTTCACGTCCTCGCTGAAACCCTTCAATTCGGAGAGGCGATCAGGGAATTCTGTCACGAGTGCGTTGATCGTCTCCTCCTCCGCCTTCTTCACGGCCGCCGAACGTTCATGCTTGCCGCTGACCTTGAACGCCTCGGTAATCCGCGGCACCGCTTCCGACTCGAAGCGTTTCAGCAGATCGTGATCGACAGTCGAAGGAGCCACTCCGCGCTTCGGCTTGCCCACCGCCTTGCGCAGTTCATCCTGCAGGTCGAGCAGTGCTTGCAACTCGGTATGTGCCGCAAACAAAGCATCGAGCATCATGTCTTCCGAGAGGCCTGCGCTGCCGCCCTCGACCATGACGATGCCATCACGGCTGCCAGCAACGAGAAGGTTCAAGTCCGACTTGGCAAGCTGAAAGATCGTCGGGTTGAATACCAGCTTGCCTTCGATCCGGCCGACCCGCACACAAGCGATCGGGCCCTGGAACGGGATGTCGGAGATTTCCAGGGCTGCTGACGCGCCGGTAACCGCCAGCACGTCCGGATCATTTTCGCGATCGTGCGACAGGACGGTTGCGATCACCTGCGTTTCCGAACGGAAGCCATCTGGAAAGAGCGGACGGATCGGCCGATCGACCAGACGCGATGTCAGCGTTTCCTTCTCGGACGGGCGGCCTTCGCGCTTGAAAAAGCCACCCGGTATCTTGCCTGCGGCGGATGTCCGCTCCTGATAATCACAGGTCAGCGGGAAAAAATCGATTCCCTCACGAACCTTCTTGTCGGCAACGGCGGTAACAAGCACCATCGACTCGCCGTACGAGATGAGGACCGAACCGTCGGCCTGCTTCGCCATACGGCCGGTCTCGATGGACAGCGGACGACCATGGAAGTCCGCCGTGACCTTCTTGAACATCTGACAACCTCCCGGGCTGATGTAGCCCTCATGTGGGAGGGAAAGACTCACGGAAAGTGAGCCGTTTCGGCTTACTTTCGGATACCCAGGCTTTCGATCACGTTCTTGTAACGATCAAATTCCTCACGCTTCAGATAATCCAGCAAGCGCCTCCGCTGCCCGACGAGCTTGAGCAGCCCGCGCCGCGAGTGGTGGTCTTTCTTGTGGGTCTTGAAGTGTTCGGTGAGGTACTCAATCCGCGATGTGAGCAACGCGATCTGCACTTCTGCTGATCCCGTATCGCCCGCGTGACGCTGGTACTTTCCGATCAGCTCCTTCACCTGTTCGGGAGCCAGTCCCATCTTTCCTCCAACTTTGAATTGAGGGCGGTGGATAACACGAGGGTTCCACGGCCGCAAGGGTAGGTGCCGGGTCTGCCGGCGTGACCCCTTTTTCGCAGAACGCGGCGAAGAATGCATCCTTTCGAAAAAAAAAGTCCGTATCGATCCCCGATGGTCGTTCTCTCTCTTGCCTGAATCGTGACAGTATCATTAAAGCGTCGGCGTGCATGTCGTCCACGTCAGTCGATGGCAGTTGCCCGTCCACGGGTACGGTGGGGTTCCACGTGTCTTGTACTGGCTTGCCAAGGCGCAGGCCGAGCAGGGAGACCGCGTAACCATCCTCGGACCACCCGGATGCGAGTGTCCCGGGGTAACCTGCCTGCCGGTCGAAACACACCGGAAGACGTCAGACTTCTCCCTCTACATCAAAGACCTGATACCGAGGGATGCGGATATCGTTCATTTCTTCCATCAACCGGCACAACCACCGGCTCTCCCCTGGGTTCTTTCCGTCCAAGGCAATTCCCCCGGTGAACTGGCACCGGATCCACACAAGATTTTCTGCAGCAACAACCATGCGCAGCGTGCTGGGGCGACGGCTTTCGTCTACAATGGTTTGGACCCGGATGAATTCCTCTATCGCGACAGAAAGGACGACTACAGCCTTTTCTTGTCCAAAGTGAGCCGCAAGAGCAAAGGCATTGACATCGCCCTGCAACTGGCACGCGATCTCGGATTCCGGCTTGTGGTGGCCGGCGGCAATCGTTTCAGCTTGCGCAAGACCGGTGGTTTTTGGAACAGCCTGCGAGCCGACGTCCAGTTCATCGGCGAAGTGAGTGGCTTGCAAAAGGCACAGGTCCTGGCCGGCGCTCGGGCTCTGCTTTTCCCGATTCGCTGGGAGGAACCTTTTGGGATCGTGGTAACCGAAGCACTGGTCAGTGGCACACCTGTCATCACCACGCCCCGCGGTTCGATGCCGGAATTGATCTCGCCGGACGTTGGATTTCTCTGCGATGATTATGCCGCTCTGCGCAGAGCCATCGAACGGGCCGGTGAAATCGATTCAGCAGCATGCCGTCATCGCGTCATGGAACATTTCACGAGTCAGCAATCGGCGCAAAAATACCGGCAATATTACGAAGCCGCCATTGCTGCGCATCGCGCATGATCACGGCTTCCGTCATCATCAGCACCTACAACAACCCGCGTGCTCTTGTTCTCGTGGTGGTGTCTTTGATGCGGCAGACCGTGCTGGATTTCGAATTGCTCGTCGCCGATGACGGCAGTGGTCCCGACACCCGCGAATTGGTCGAGACATTCGCAACATCGGCCCCGTTCCCGGTACGTCACGTGTGGCACGCCGATGAAGGCTTTCGCAAATGCCAGATCCTCAACAAGGCCGTAATCGCGGCGCACGGTGAGTATCTGATCTTCTTCGATGGTGATTGTCTGGCTCCGGCGCGAACGATCGAGTTCCATATCCGGTACGCAAAACGAGGACGCTACCTCACCGGTGGAAAAGTGCTGTTGAGCCAAGGCTTGACCGATTCCTTTACGATCGAAACGATCGAGCGAGGGCAACTGGATCGATTTGGTCTCTGGTGGCATGGGGTCGGCAAGGCCCGTCGCTTGTGGATCAGTCGCATTCCCGGGGTACGGACCTTGTTCGATCACAACGTCCCGCGCCCGCCTGCATGGCGCGGCGAAAACTCGTCCACGTTCAAAGATCATGTCCTCCTCGTCGGGGGCTTCGACGAACGTTTCACGTATGGGTTGGAAGATGCCGACTTCGGCCATCGCCTGCAGGCTGCTGGCATCCGGCCCCGGTCGCTGCGGTACACAGCGCCAGTGTTCCACCTGGAACACGAGCGCCCGTACGTGCGTGCTGAAGATGGGCAACGGAACCGCGAGATCTATGAGGCAAACCGGGGACAGAACATGAGTTTCACGCCCTATGGCATTCCACGCGGGTAGACCCTGCAAATGGCACGAACCGCGGTCACCCGCGAACGCAGAACAAGTTCACCTCGCCGCCACGCTCACAGAGAGCACGCCGTTCCGCCTCTGTCTCCAGTGGCAGCAAGCGCAACCTCTTGCCGCGAGCCAGCACAGACATCGCAAATCCCGCCCCGTGCAACCGCTCGAGGTGGGCATGCGGGTCGTCGCCCAGGGCGCGCATTCCGTCTGGCCAGAATTCGCACACCAGCCGCAACGGCCTCTCGGACATAAAAATCGCCGTGCCTCCCGCAACGACAGCCGCCTCAGACCCTTGGATGTCCATTTTGATGAAATCGACACGTCCGAGCTTTTCGGCGAGGGAGTCCAGGCTGACCACCGGGACCTCGACGGCCACTCGCCCATCTCCACCATGCCCGAGCCGGTGATCCCCGAGGTTGTCGGAGTTCTTGTAGAGAAGTGCCATGCCCGGCACACGCCCGAGGGCCGTGGCATGAATCGTCACATTCGAGTAACCGTTACGCTCCACGTTCTGTTGCAACAATTGGAGATTGTAAGGGTCCGGTTCGAACGCAAATACACGCCCCTCTGGCCCAACCGCTCCCGCAAAGAGGAGGCTGAAATATCCGAGGTTGGCGCCGATATCGAGCACCGTCATACCCGGTCGGATCTCGCGCCGGCACAACTCGGTTTCTGCCTCACTCCAGATGCCCCGACGCCGGAGGCGCGCACCTACTGCCCGGTCGCCGGGATCCACCTCCAGCAGGTGGCCCTGCGCCTCGACGACATTTCCGAATCGGCGTAGCAGCAACGATTCCAGCACCTGCTTGCGGCGGCCGAACGCCAGGGCACTCACGATGCGCGCAACATGACGGAACCTCTGGTAGCGACGGACCTCGGTTTGTAGGGGTGTTGTCCTCATCGGGCTGCGCTTCGGCGTGCCTGTTAGAGTACGGGGAATGTGCGATCAACAGATTCCCCACGGGCCATTTGCCCTCCTGAAGATCCCTTTCCAGATCGACAAGTGAGCGCGGGGCGATTGTCGCGCCAAGGTCCCTGAAGCGAGGCATTCTTCACCAGGTTGGAAGCGGCACATCGGCACAGGAGAATTGATTGGACCGATATGGACACCCCTGCTAGGACGCGGGCACGTTGTCCTGCAACGGCATCCAGCCTGCCGTAGGGGGAACACCACGCGATCGACGGGTTTTCTTCCCAACGGATCCGCCGGATTCTCGCCATCGTCCGAGGACGCGGTGCTTTGTCCGGCAATACCGGTGATTTCGCCATGTCCGACCTCGCTCCCATCCTTTCGATCATCGTGGCCACACGCAATCGTGGGGAAAATCTCGAAACCATGCTTTCGTCATTGCACGAAAGCGTTTCGCCAGTAGGCGCCGGCGTCGAGATCGTGATTGCCGACAACGGATCGACCGACGGCACAGAGGCAATCCTTTCGCGCTGGTGCACCGGCGGCCCTGGTCGCACTGCAATCTCCGTCCCACAAAAGGGCAAGGCCCGTGCCCTCAACGCAGCATTGCGAATCGCTCGCGCCCCACTCCTGGCGTTCACGGATGATGACGTGGTGGTTCCCAGGAGCTGGGTCCGGGCCATCCTCGATATTTTCGACCAACATCCGAACCTGGCGGCTGCCACAGGGAGAACGATCTTGCCGCCTGGCAACGATAACCCGAACCTCCTCGCCGCCGTCGATTTGTACGGTACCCTCCCGCTGTTCGACATCGGTATGGAGAAGCGCGAAACGACGCACCTCTACGGGTGCAACATGGCGGTGCGACGCTCCACGTTCCAGAATGCTGGCACTTTCGATGAACGCCTGGGTCCGGGCGCCAGTGGTCTGCACGAAGATGGCGATCTCGCCGAACGGATCCGGGCCGCCGGGATGACCATTCTCTACGCACCGGAGATGTTGATGTATCACACCGTTGATCCGTCACGACTCACCGAGGACTTCTTCGTCCGGTTACACCAGGCTGACGCGCGTAGCCGTTTTCTCCAACGCGGCCCACGCGGCATCGCCTATGCCATAGAACACTGGCTTGGCGCACTGGTGATGCGAACGCTCTGGGTAGTGGCGCGCAATCCGAAGCGGGCCATGCAAGCGCGGGGCCGCATGATCTCCCACCGCGAGTGCCTGCGCCTGGCCCGGGCAGCAAAGAAGAGCTGATCTCTCCGAAACTCCTGGCAGGACCCCAATCAGGTCCAACTCAGATCTCGACAAAATTCTTGTGCTCTCCCAATCGAAAGCCCAGAACACGGTTCTCGATGAAGGTGAGAAGGCGGTTCCCGAAGGTGTCTTGCCGCCGCCGGCCGGTACCCGCCTGCACTTTCCAGTGCATCGACGCGATGCGTTCTTTCATCACGGCAGGATGCGAACCGCTGAAAGGGACCCGTCCGTGCAGTCTGCCATAATCGAAGGGCTGATCTCGATCCGGGAACTTCTCGTCCGCTGCCTGACGTCCTTCATGCAAGGTAACGAATGAGTGCGTCTTGCGTGTCATCTTCTCGGGTGGGCGCACCCATCCATAATGGAACATCCGCGCCCCTGAATGTTTGACACGAAGCTTCACGCCGTTACGGCGGAAGCCCTGCGCACTCTTCCAGGACCGGACACCAATCCCCTGGCGCACGATACGAACCTCACGGCGGTACCAGCCGTGCGCATTCATGTAGTGGTCGTAGTCCGCAAAAAAATGCAGATAATCGAACAACAGGCCCTCGACGCGCGTGTCGTTCTGGTAACGATGCAGATTGTCGGCGATGATGGGCAGGTCATCTTCGTGCACGACCTCGTCGGCTTGCACGTAGATCGCCCAATCGCCACGGCATGCGTCGAGTGCGATATTGGTCTGTGCCGCGTTGGTGGCACCGTGCACGAACTGATCGGGGTCCCACACGGTTTCGATGATCTTCAACTTCGGGCTATCGATGGCGCGAATCCGCTCGGTCGTGCCGTCGGTGGAATCGCCCGCAGCAACCACGAATTCGTCACAGATCGGCAGTATGGACTTGATCGATTCAACGACCGGATAGTAGAGATTGACTGCGTTTCGAACGAACGTAAACCCGCTGATTCGCATGACTTCGTTCTAGCTACTGGCTAACCTTGACCGGGTCAATGAGTCCGCCACGTCATGTTCTGTTGGTCCGTACCGACCACCTTGGTGACATGATGCTCACGTTGCCGGCGGCACAGGCACTGCGAATCGCTTTTCCGAGCAGCCGGATCAGCATGCTTGCCTCCTCGGCAAATCATGTCGCGGCGCGACACCATCCCGGCATCGATCACGTCGAGCTGGACCCGTTACAGGCCAAGGATTCAGGCCTGCGAGGCGTCAGCGCCCTGGCGAGGCAAGTCCGCTCCCTCGAATGCGATGCCGCCGTCATTTTTCATCCGACGCCTCGTCTGGCGCTGGCAATTTGGCGCGCAGGCATTCCCGTCCGCGTCGGCACCGCGTATCGAGCCTACTCGTTCCTCTTCAATCGGCGTGTGCGGCAGCACCGTCGCAAGTCCCCCTCCCACGAGAGCACCTTGAATGTCGCCATGCTGAAAGGACTGGGCATACAGGATCCGGAAACACATCCGGTGCGGTGGCAAGTCACACCGGAGGAACAGGCTGCGGCGGATGCCGTTCTTGCGGAGCACCGGGTGCTCCGGCGTTTCATCGTGCTCCATCCAGGCAACGCGGGTTCCGCTTTGAACTGGTCTGCCGAACGCTATGCGGCGCTGGGCCGCCGGCTTGCCGGACCCGGCCTGTCGATCGTCATCACGGGCGGACCGCAGGAATTGGCGCTCAGCGCTGGAGTGGCGCACGGCATCGGATCAGAGACGATCGACCTGGGAGGCAAGACGAGCCTGCCCGTCCTGGCGGCCCTCCTGCAGCGGGCGGCTCTGTACATCGGCAGCGCAACAGGACCCACGCATCTGGCCGCAGCGGTCGGAACTCCAGTCGTCGGCTTGTACTCGCCCCTGCGATCATCTGCTCCCTCACGCTGGCGTCCGCTCGGAGATCGGGTGCAAATTCTCCAGCCGGCCCTCGATCTCCAGTGCCCACGGTGCGTAGGTGAGGAATGCCCGCATTGGCAGTGCATGGACCGGAATTTGAGTGTCGAAAGAGTCGAGCGTGCGGCCCGGGAAATTCTGGATGAAGGATGAAGGGACGGCCGTTCGGTCGCTGGCCATCCGGTTCGGCCAGATCCTGGTGGCTGTCGTTCTGGCATCTCTGGCAGCGGTAACGGCGCTCAGATTCCTACACCCACCGGTCACCCTGTTCATGCTCCACGCCTGGGGCAGTGCGCTGTGGGAACGGAGGCCCTTCGAACTCGATTACAGGTGGCGATCTCTCGACGAAATTGCGCCGTCGGTTGGCCGTGCGGTGGTGGCAGCCGAAGACCAGCGTTTTCGAGCCCACTGGGGATTCGATCTGGACGCGATCGGCAAAGCGTGGAATGCGAATGCCCGCGGCAGGCGACTCCGTGGGGCAAGCACCATTACCCAGCAGGTCGCAAAAAACCTCTTTCTGTGGCCGGGCCGCACATGGGTACGCAAAGGCCTGGAAGCGTACTGGACGGTCCTCATCGAATTCCTCTGGCCGAAGCGGCGTATCCTGGAAATGTATCTCAACATTGTCGAACTGGGTGACGGAGTGTACGGTTTCGAAGCGGCCAGCCAGCGGTACTTCGGGAAACCAGCAAGCCGGTTGACCGACCACGAAGCGGCGTTGCTTGCCGCTGGTTTGCCCCAACCACGGCGACTGCGCCCTGCTCAGCCGTCGCTGGGGCTACGCCGGCGCGCAGCATGGATCGAACGGCAGATGAAGAATATTCCATCGCGCTGAGAGGACAGGCACATTGGGCCAGTGCTCCGGCGCGCGGTTTGTGGCTGGAGATCGAGGGTCACGGCCAGGCCGCCTGGTCGCGGATCATTCGGCTCTCCGCCTCTCTTCGTTGACGCTC
>CAZEWD010000009.1:5002-7741 GCA_964515725.1 uncultured Binatia bacterium (SeqCode) | reverse complement strand
ATCCGAGTCTCATGCGTATCCCCGCGGCAGACCTGTACGCACAACATGTTGCACTGCAAGAAAAGATCACAGCCGCGTTCGAGCGCGTCGTCGAATCGTCGGCCTTCGTCAACGGCCCGGAGACCGTCGCTTTCGAACGTGAGTTCGCGGCCTATTGCGGCGCGGAGGATTGTGTCGGCGTCGCCAACGGAACGGACGCTCTTGCCATGGCGCTGCGCGTCCTCGATATCGGCCCGGGCGCCGCGGTCGCCGTGCCTGCCTTCACATTTGCGGGAACCGCAGAAGCCGTACGGCATGTCGGTGCAACACCCGTGTTCGTGGACATCGACCCGGACAATTTTCTCATGGATCCGTCCCATCTCGAGAAAGTGGTCCGGAGCAGCCCGGTGCCGATTCGCGCCATCATGCCGGTCCATCTGTACGGGCAACCTGCCGATCTCGACGAAATCCGCGGTATCGCCACGCAGATCGGTGCTGCCGTGGTCGAGGATGCCGCCCAGGCGCACGGTGCACGGTACGGCACGCAACGAATCGGCAGCCATAGCGGACTGAGCTGTTTCAGCTTCTATCCGACAAAAAACCTCGGGGCGCTCGGTGATGGCGGAGCGGTCACCACCCACGATGCGTCTCTGGCGCAACGCCTGCGCAGTCTGCGCGACCACGGCCAGTCGGAAAAATACGTCCATTCCGAGATCGGCTTCAACTCACGGCTCGACTCGATCCAGGCGGCTATCCTGCGGATCAAGCTGCCGCTTCTGGACTCGTGGAACTCCCGGCGTCAGGCGATTGCACGACAATACGGGGAGCAACTCGCCGATCTCTCGAACATTCAGGTTCCCAGGGTAAAGACCGGCCGGGAGCATGTGTATCATTTATATGTGATCCGTTGTGCGCAGCGGGAATCCCTACGAGCCTTCCTCGCGGAAAACGGCATCGCAACATCGATCCACTATCCGGTAGCCTTGCACGACCAGCCTGCCTTCCGAGAGTGGCGCCACACGGACCTGCGCGGTGCTGCACATGCGGCGCGCGAGGTGTTGGCGCTGCCCATGTACCCCGACCTCTCCGATGCAGCCGTCGCGGAGGTCAGCCGGACTATTCGAACCTGGGCAGGACGGCAGTGAGGATGGAGAGCCGATCAGCCGGGCGTATTCGTGCGCTGGTGAAGCGCTTCCACCGGGTTCGTGTGCTGGTGGTCGGTGACCTGATGCTCGATGAGTTCATCTGGGGTCGTGTCGACCGGATTTCCCCCGAGGCCCCCGTGCCCGTGGTTCGGGTTACACGAGAGAGCATCCACCTCGGAGGTGCTGCCAACGTCGTACACAATCTGTGCGCTCTGGGCGGACAAGCGACGGTGTGCGGGCTCGTCGGTGCCGATCGGGCCGGGCGCCGCGTCTTGACAGAATTAAAAAGGATCAACGCAAACACCAGTGGCGTGATTTCGAGCAGCCGAGTCGTCACGATTCGCAAGACACGGATCGTGGCACACAACCAACAAGTCGTACGCTTCGACCATGAGGCCGCAAATCCCCCACCGCGCCCCCTCGCATCGATCGTCCGCTTTCTGGAACATCGGGCGGGAGAATACGACGTGGTTCTCGTCTCTGATTACGGCAAGGGCGCCGTCGATCCGCTCGTATTGGCGGCGCTCGATCGTGTGCGACAGAGGCATGGAACAAAAATCATCGTCGATCCGAAAAAGCTCAATTACAGCCGATACCGGAATCTGACGCTCGCCACACCAAACACAGCGGAAGCATTGGAGGCGGCGGGGGTACAGGGGAATGACGACCAGAGCATCGAGTTGGCCGGCCAGACACTGCTCGATCGATGGCAGGCGCAAGCGATTCTCATCACTCGCGGAGAAGAAGGCATGAGCCTCTTCAAACGCAACTCGAAGACACGCCATTTCCCCACGGTTGCACGGGCGGTCTTCGACGTCACAGGGGCAGGGGACACCGTGACGGCCGTCTGCGCACTGGCTCTCGGAGCAGGAGCGTCCTTCGAAGAAGCCGCACTGCTCGCCAATCATGCGGCGGGTGTCGTCGTCGGCAAGGTCGGTACGGCAACTGTCGGACCGAACGAATTGGTGGCAGCCTGTGTCAGGCCGTGAGAATTTGCATCACCCGATCTGTGTCCTCAGATGCATCAAGGCCTCCGGCCTTTCAGGATTGAAGAAGACAAGCCACTCTGCCGGAGATACGCTGACCGCCCCAGAGCCAAGCACGAAACCGGCAATCGCCCGCCATCCCCGGCATCTCGATGGAAGGAGTTCAAGATGCGAAGCATGACAGGGTACGGATCCGCCTCGTTTCAGAAGGGAGAACGGGCACTCACCATCGAGATCCGATCGGTAAACCAGCGTTTTCTCGACATCAGGTTCAGCATGCCGCGTGATCTTCTGCCCTGGGAAACAGAATTGCGCAGCATCGTTCAGGCGCACGTGGCACGCGGGAAGCTCGACATCAGCATCAACCGCGCCGGCACGCCGGAATCGGAATTCTCAGTCGATGTGAATCTGCCGCTGGCAAAGGCATACATCGAGGCACTCACGCAACTGAGGAAAGCGCTGAAGATCAAGTCGGAATTGGATCTTGCACCTCTGATGAATCGGCCGGAATTGCTGAGGGTGAGCGAGAAACGGCGCGACGCGCAAGACGACATCGAGTTCGTGAAGGCGACGCTCCTCAAGGCCGTTCAGTCCTTCAACCGTGATCGCGAGCGTGAGGGCAAGGCTCT
>CAZEWD010000009.1:0-4992 GCA_964515725.1 uncultured Binatia bacterium (SeqCode) | reverse complement strand
AAGGCTCTCGGCAAAGACATGCTGGAACGGGTCCGGCGGCTGCAGCGCCTGCAATCCCAAATCTCGACTCGGGTGCGGGCACTCACGCCACAACTCGCCCAACGGTTGCGCGAACGCTTGAGTTCGCTGTTGGAAGGCCGGGAAATCAACGAAGAACGGCTACTTCAGGAAGTTGCGCTCATCACCGATCGCAGCGACGTAACGGAGGAACTGGTAAGGCTGAAGAGCCATCTTGCCGCACTACTCCAGCTACCGCGCAGTACCGAACCGATCGGAAAACGGCTGGACTTTCTGCTGCAGGAGATTCACCGGGAGTTCAACACGATTTCCTCGAAAAGCGCCGACCTGGATGTGACGAACTCGACCATTGAAGCGCGCGGTGAAATCGAGAAACTGAAAGAGCAGGCACAGAACATCGAGTGAGTTGGCGGCCCTGCCCAAAGCGCCGGATTTGGGAAGAACGCTGCGTCTTGCCGAGTTCCCTGATTGCGTGTACTCGCCGCGACAGATGCGGCTTCGAACCTCGATTGCAGCGATCCTTGTGAGCCTCCTGCCATTTTCGGCACTGGCACAGGTCCCTCCGGAAACAATCGGCGTAGTGGAACAACTCAGCCTACCACCCTCTGCGCACTGGGCCTGGTTCACCGATCCGATGCTCGAGCGCGCCGCATTGCTCGATATGGACCAGAACCGATTCCTCGGAATGATCAACGGCGGCTACGGCACGATGATGCCACTCTTTTCCCACCGCCGTTCCGAAGTGTACGTGCCAGCCACCTATTACTCACGCCGCACCCACGGCCAACGGACCGACGTCGTCGAAATCTACGACCTGCAAACCCTGGGTCTGCAACACGAAATCATCGTCCCGCCTGCACGGTCAACGAATGCCGTCGCACTGGCACACTCGGCCCTGAGTGACGATGAACGCTTCCTGGCTCTCTTCAACTGGACCACCGGAACTTCTCTGGGCATCGTCGATGTCGAACGCCGGAACTTCGCCGCGTCGATCGAAACCCCGGGATGCAGCCTCGTGTACGCTGCGGGACCTCGCCGCTTCTTCTCCCTGTGCGGCGATGGTTCCGCATTCAGCGTCACTTTGACCGATGAAGGTAAGGAAGAAAGCCGTGAGCGAACCAAACCGCTCTTTGACCCAAGGACCGACCCGGTTACCGAGAAAGCAGTACGCAACGGAAATATCTGGTATTTCGTATCCTTCGAGGGATTCATCTACCCGATCGATGTCTCCGGTCCCGCACCCGCAGTCGGCACGCCCTGGTCGCTGTTTACCGAGGCTGACCGAAAGGAACACTGGCGCATCGGCGGGATGCAGCATCTGGCCATCCATCGTGCCGA
Organism: uncultured Binatia bacterium (SeqCode); assembly: GCA_964515725.1. Lineage (GTDB taxonomy): Bacteria > Desulfobacterota > Binatia > HRBIN30 > HRBIN30 > CAZEWD01. The sequence continues at coordinate 3,636 of CAZEWD010000009.1, read as the reverse complement.
TGGCCGGTTGTATGCCCTGGTGCATCAAGGCGAGCGTGACACACACAAAGATCCGGGCTCGGAAGTCTGGGTATTCGACACGGGAACACACCGCCGTCTGCAACGCATCACGCTGCTCAATCCCGGCGTGACCGTTTACGGTTTTCCGATTGAATTCTGGCGCGACTGGATCACTCCATTCAACCGGCTCGGTGATTGGCTCCTGTCCTTCGCACCCGCCGGGATCACGGCAATCGAGGTTACCCAGGATGGCCAACCGCTGTTACTCACGGCGACCCAGTACAGCGGATCGGTTGGCGTCTACGATGCGCGCAACGGCAAGTTCCTGCGACGCGTGGGACCTGCGGGCTGGATCAACGACCTCATTTTCGCTCCGTGGAGCGGCACTCCTGCGAAATGACGGACCCTGCCGTTCGCATGCTCCTGCAGTGCTCGTTTGCGATTCTCTGGAGCGCCGCTGCAGTGCACAAACTCATCGCCTTCCCGCAATTCCGGCAAACATTGGAGGGCTACCGGATCGTCCCCGAGGCGATCTCACAAATCGTCGCACCCGTTGTGGTGGCAATAGAACTCCTCCTTGCCCTTGGCTGCCTGAGAGGAACCACGGTAGCGGCCATGGTTTCGGCCGTTCTGTTGCTGCTCTATGCAGGTGCCATCGAAATCAACCTACACAGGGGACGACACGCAATGGATTGTGGTTGCCTTGGCGCAGCCGGACGGCGCGGGCTCACACGGGCCCTCGTCTGGCGGAACGTCGCGCTCGCCGTTCTCGCCGTGCCTTTTGCCTGGCCAGCAGGGGCACGAACGCTCGGCTGGCTCGATGTCATTACCATTGCAGCGGGTGTCTGCGCTACTGCACTGCTCTACATGACAGTGGACGGCCTGATCGCCAACGCACCCCGCATGGCACCACTCAGGATCCGGTAGGACACCCCTGATCGACGAAGATGCTGAACGCACTGATCGTTTCGAACGTCGTCCTCTGGATCGCGGTGATCCTTCTGGGAGCGCTGCTTCTGGCGCTGGTCCGACAGATCGGCGTGCTGCACGAGCGGATCACTCCGGCCGGAGCCCTGGTGGCAGAAGATCAACCATCTGTAGGAGATCCGGCACCACGGTTTTACCTGCCCGACTGGCACGGTAACCTGATCGATATCGGTGGGGAAAACACGGCTGGTCGAAACACGCTGCTCGTATTTGTCTCTCCGGGATGTCCCATCTGCAAGACGATCCTACCCATCGTACGTTCGATAGCGCACGCTGAAGCAAAACAACTACAGGTCGTCCTGGCGAGCGATGGCACGAGAGAGGAACACACCGATTTCGTGGAAGGGAATCGCCTGGGTGCGATCCCGTACGTGTTGTCCACTGAACTGGGGCTGGCGTACCAGGTGCCGAAACTGCCGTATGGTGTCCTCATCGATGGCGCCGGCATCTTGCGCGCCAAGGGACTGGTAAATACCCGAGAGCACCTGGAAAGCCTGTTCGAAGCGATGGAACGTGGGGTGGGTTCCGTGCAAGAGTATCTGCGTCGTGAGCACCAGCGTGTGGGTGAAGCACTCGAATCACAAAGCTGAGCAATTATATATGAGCACCGCCTCTTGCCGATGACGCCAAACACCACCAGCCATGAAGGAGCCAGGAGACTTGCCATCCAGGAACAGCCAATGACGAATTTGGATCGATGGTTTACCTCACTGAGCCGGGATGTGGCACGCCGCACCTCACGGCGAAGTTTCCTGAGCCGACTGAGCAGCGCCATGCTGGGAGCCGCCGTGTTCCCGCTCTTGCCGGTGGCGCGTGGAGCGCATGCTGCCAGAACCGGAGAGCCGGATGAAAAAACGCCCGTGGGCGATCCCGGGAACTGTGACTACTGGCGGTATTGTGCAATCGACGGCTTCCTCTGTAGCTGTTGCGGGGGCACTCAACGCTCCTGCCCACCTGGAACCCGCCAATCGCCCGTGACGTGGGTTGGCACATGCCTCAATCCCGCCGACAACAAGCGTTACATCATCTCCTACAACGACTGCTGCGGAAAACACATCTGCGGGTTGTGCTACTGTCACCGCAACGAAGGCGACAAACCGATCTACTACGCGCAGCGCAGCAACGACATCAACTGGTGCTTCGGTATCGACAGCGTGGTGTACCACTGCTCGACGGCAATCGTCCTCGGCGAGTACAAGGAATGAACGGCCGACTGCTCCTTTGCGTCACGATCGGCCTCCTCGGACTCACCTGGCGCGTTCCTGCCGTGGCCGACCCTTACAGCGATTACCGGCTGCATTGCCAGGGGTGCCACGGTCCTGAAGGTCAAGGGGTGGAAGGCGGCGCACCGCCGTTTCCTGGCCAGATCGCCCAGTTCACCCGGTCTGCGGAAGGACGAAGTTATCTCTTGCGTGTTCCGGGCGTCACGCAATCGGAGCTGGACGACGCGCATACAGCCGCACTGATGAACTGGATTCTTGCCCGCTTCGATGGGCCGAATCTGCCGGCAGGTTTTGCGCCCTATACCCCTGCCGAAGTAACGCGACACAGGCGGGCTCCGCTCACCGAGATCTCCCAGACACGGGCCCGCTTGCTCGAGCAGGTTCAACCATAGGTCAAAGTGGATGAGTCCGTCGGCAAGACCTGGCGGTTTGCGCGAGACAGCAGCCACGACATCCCCCTGGCATTCGACATTGCCGGTCCTCCATCCCCACCGCCTCCGATGCCGCGCCGAGAGTCTAACCGGAATACCCGGCGCACTTGCCTTCGGGGCCTGATCGCGACCTCACGATGGCCGGACACTCATCGCGAACGAAGTGAGAAAGGGGAGCGCTCTGGCCAAACGTGACGGACAGTCGATCGTGCGAAGCTTTTTCAAGCTGTTCCTGACCCTGCGTGGGCGGCTCATCCTGCTGATCTGCTTTGCCACCGTTCCCGCTCTGCTGGCGATCTTTTATGTGGCTGCCCGAGAACGAGAGGCAGCAATGCGACGCATGGAAGCAGAGGCGCTGCAAATCGGCGGCCTGGCCTCTCGCGAACATGCCCATCAACTCCTGGGCGCTCGAAATCTATTGCACCGACTCGGCACGAAACTCGCGTGCGAACGGCCAGACATCGAAAACTCACCCTGCCCTGAATATCTCCCTGCCCTCGTCGATAGTCTGCCCCAATTCGCCAACATCGGAGTCCTCGACGTGCACGGTCAGACTATTTGCAGCGCAGTCGGTTTCCAGGCGCCGCTCGACATGGCGGACAATCCGGCGTTCGAAAGGGCGCTGTCCTCGAATGAAGCCGAGGTAGGCTCCTACGTCATCGGGCCGATCGTGCGCCGTCCTGTCATCCATGTCGCCTATGCCATTCGTGATACCGAAATGAAACCCTGCTGGGTCGCCTTCGTTGCGCTCGATCTCCGGTGGTTGGACAAGCTGGCGCATCAGGCCGGCCTGCCACCGAGCTACGCGCTGATCATCGCTGACCGCGACGGGCGCATTCTCGCACAGTCGGGAGACAGCGCCCTGGCCGGGCCACCCGGCCAGGAGCCTCGCATTCCGGGACTCGAAAGAGTGCTGCGCCATACCGGTGGGGTCGTGCTCGAGGTCGGCGCTGAACATGCGCGGCGGTTTTTCGTCGCGCGGCCCATGGATGAAG
>CAZEWD010000008.1:12570-26146 GCA_964515725.1 uncultured Binatia bacterium (SeqCode) | reverse complement strand
GAATTCCACCAGACGTTCGAGTCTCGCCGGATACGTCCTTGCCCGAGGCGTTCGAAAGACAAATGGTAAAGGCGGCCGAGGCGCCCGGCCTCGATCCATTGTTTCACCTTCTGGATGAGTGGGTCGTAGAGGAAGGTCTCATCGACGAACAGGATACGTCCCTGTTGTTGCGCAATGGTGACCAGTTCTTTTGCTTCGGCCGCACGCAGGGCGAGAGGTTTTTCGACCCAGCAGTGCTTTCCTGCCTGTAGAGCCTCCCGTGCCAGCGCGTAGTGAGTCGACGGCGGTGTGGCGATTGCCACAGCGTCGATCTTTGGGTCCGATAAGAGCGCTGCCACACTCGTCGTCACCACCCGTTCATCGGGGAACTGGCCGGCCAGCCGACTCTCATCGCGGTCGCAGATCGAAGGCACACAGATATCCGTTTGCTGTGTAAATACACGCAGGAGCTTCTCTCCCCAGTAACCCGCACCGATCTGTCCGATTCTCAGTTTGTTCATGAACTCGATTCTCCCCGTTCGGATACAACGATACGGCATAGTCGATAGACGTTCTTGCGTTGTGCCTCGTTGTAGCGGCGAAGATTCCACCAGATCGCGCCGCCGACGGCGGACAGGCAGGTCATACCTGCAGCCACCATGAGCGACTGCCGGTACAGGCCAACCAGTGCCAGCACGGTGGTGGATGCAGTCACGGCCAGCCAGAAGGACTGGAACCAGCGCGGTGCGGCCAGGATGAATCGAAGGGCCAGAAGATCACGTGCGACGATCAACGTGCGATCAAATCCGTAGTGCGATTCACCGTGTCGCCTGCGCCGGTCGTTCACCGCAAGCTCACCGACTTCGTGTTTCCCGACGCCCAGAATGGCTGGTAAAAAACGATGGAAACCGTGCGGCAGACGGGTATGACTGGCCACTTCTCTGCGATAGACCTTCAACCCACAGCCGTTATCGTGGACAGGCAGCCGGGTTACCTGCGATATGAGCCAGTTGGCGATGCGAGAAGGCAGGACGCGTAGAAACAGTTTTTCTTGCCGTGTCTGGCGCCATCCGGTGACGACTTTGAGGTCATGTTGCCGGAGATGGGCGGCTAACGCCGGGATATCGGCGGGATCGTTCTGTCCATCACCGTCCAGTGTGACGATGTACGTGCCTCGGGCGTGTTGGAATCCAGCACTCAGCGCGGCCGCTTCACCGAAGTTGCCGTCGAGATCGACGATGCGTAGTTCGGGAACTTCGGTGCTCGTTGCACAAAGCTCTGCACAGGTGGAATCCGTGCTGCCGTCGTTGACGAAAAGAATTTCAAATGGCTCACCCAGGTCCGTGAGAACTGCATGGATCTCACGGCAGAGAGGCGCCGCGTTACCCGCCTCGTTGTAGACGGGCACAACGATCGAGAATACGGGTGTTACGTCTGTCATTGCGGCTTGCCGAAAAACCTCCTCACACTTTGCGCGACGTATTCGATTTCGGTATCCGTCAAATCGGGAAAGATCGGGATCGATAAAATCTCACGTGCGATGCTTTCAGCACGTTCCAGAGCAGGTACCGGGCCATAACTTTGTATCCAGGCCGGTTGCAGGTGAAGGGGGGTCGGGTAGTGGATTCCCGTGTCGATGCCCTGCTCTTTGAGGTAGTGTTGGAGTTCGGTCCGGCGGGCACACCGGATCACGAATTGGTGGTAGGCGTGCACTTCGCCCGGCTTCTCCACCGGTGCAATCAGATCCAGACCAGCAAAAGCAGTACGGTAGTAGGTGGCGATCTGGCGTCGCCGATTGTTCCGCGCTTCGAGATGGCGCAGTTTCACGCGCAGCACGGCTGCCTGCAGTTCGTCGAGACGGCTGTTGAAGCCGTACAAGACATGCTGGTTCTTTTTCTCCTGTCCGTGTGTCTGCAACAACCGTATGCGCTGGACCAGTTCTGCATCGTCCGTCGTGATGAAACCTGCATCGCCATACGCTGCGAGATTTTTCACCACACCGGCACTGAAACACCCTGCATTGCCTCCCGAACCTACTTTCTGTCCTGTACGAGACGCACCGTGCGCGTGTGATCCGTCCTCGATCACTGCCAGGCGCTGCGGTTCGCAGAGTGTCCGGATTCCATCGAGCGGAAGCGGTATCCCGTAAAGATGAACCACGAGGACAGCTTTCGTGCGTGGCGTGATCGCTCTTTCGACTGCTCTCAAATCGGGGCCAAATCCGTCTTGTTCGATGTCAACGAGCACGGGCTGTGCGCCGCTGTGGCGGATTGCCTCGACGTCGGCGATGAATCCGTTGGCCTGAAGGATCACCTCGTCTCCCGAACCGATGCCGAGGCCTTTGATTGCCAGCAGCAGCGCATCGGTTCCGGAGGCAACGCCTGTTGCGTGCTTTGTTCCAGTGAATGCGGCGATTTCCTTCTCGAATGCGGTCCGCTGCGGGCCGTTGAGCAGGTGCATGCTGGAAAAGACGTCTCGACACGCGTCTTCGATCTCTTCGCTCAGCGCTGCGTATTCACGTTTCAAATCCAGCAACGGAATGGTCATGGCAGGCGATGCCTTTACTCGAACCAACCGGAGAAATCAGCCCGGGATTCGTTGGGTCAACACGAGGGGGAATGGTTTGGCGGTAGCGGTGGCAAGTTCGATCAACCGATACGGACTGTCGGGACCCAGACTCTCCCAATCTCGTCGTTGCATGAGTGCGTATGAGGGCCTGTCGATCGGCTGGTCTTCGCTGCAGGGAGGGATGTGGCGCTGGGAGTAGTAGACGGCGCCGTAGTCGAACGTCTTGTAGAAGCACAGGGAACCATCGCCGATTTGGGCGCGCACGGCGGACATGAACTCACGCGGGGTGAGTTGCTGCGCGACGGCTGGCATCACAACGATTCGGCCTGCCACAAGGATGACGGTGATGGAGAGCAGGAAGCTCGTGTAGATCCAATTCCAGTGTTTGCGGAGGGCAGCCTGTCGGGTCACAACGAGACTGGCAAAGACGCAGAGGATCGCCAGGGACAGTGCCAACCAGACTTCTCGCAGTACAGCAGCCACCATCGCAGCGTCCCCGCTCAGTTTCGGTTTGAACTGGACCAGCAGAGACGTGATGGGCAGTCCGGCACCCGCCAACAGGGTCACGATGCCGGCCAGGCCCAGCACGATGAGGAGGACGTTGCACAGCCACACGATGACCCGAGCCAGAACGGAATCCGCTCCGATTCGAGTCCATTGACGATCCCACCACCAACCCAGCAGCAAAGCCGCCGCAGGATAGAGTGCGAGGAGGTAAACGCCCCTCTTGCTCGCGGCAAATTCGTAGAAGGTGAAGACGATGCCGATCCAGAGCAACAGAATCGTTCGTGCGTCGTGACGGGTCAGGTCGTGACGTTTGCGGTAGAGGGTTGCGGCGGCGGACGGAAGGAACAGTGTCCAGGGCAGGAGACCGAGGAGCAATTGTCCCGGCAGGTAGAGTAGACCGTGTCGATGGCCGCCGCCAAAATCGGCGTCTTCCAGATACGTGAACAGGTTCTCTGCCAGAATCTGTTTGCGAAAAAACGGCCAGCCGCCGACGTACAGAGCCAGGACGTACCAGGTGCCGGCAATCGCCAGGATCACCAACGCGCCACGTGCCGGACGAAACTGCGACAGCAGGCCAAAATCGAATGTTGTGCTCCAGCGGCGTGTTGCCAGTGCTTCGCGGTTGAAGGTGAATAAAAACAAAAAAGCGGCTGCAAGAACGGGAAGAGCCACACCGACCGGTCCCTTACCGAGGACCGCCCACGCCATGCCGAGATACAGTGGCGCGAGAAACATCCGTCGTCTCGTTTGCCAGAAGAAAAACAGACTCAAAGCGGCGAGTTCGAGGCCAAAGGTGAGTGTCATGTCGACGCGCGCATTGGTTGCAGCGCGTGCCCATTCGAAGGTCGTCATCAAGCTCAGTGCTGCCAACAGGCCAGCACGCACCGACCACCAGGCAGCGCCTGCTCCCAGAACGAGCAATGCACCCAGAAGCGAGAGTAGAGAGGAAGGGAACCGGATACTCCATTCATCGACGTGTCCCTGCGCGATCGAGGTCAGGGCACCCATCCAGTGAAAGAGCGGCGGCTTGGAAGGCAATTCGCTTCCGTTGCGCTTTGGCAGGATCCACCCACCGTCGTGAGTCATCTCCCACACGACAAGACCCTCGCGTGGTTCTCCCTTGGTGTGAAATGCGGCATCTCCCAATCCCCAGAGCGCCAGGATGCCCCAGGCGCCGGCAACGACCAGTGCTGCCAGGACAACACCAAGTCTCGTCCCGCTGCCGCGTGGGACAGGGATCGGGGCTTCCGGGGTGCCGGTGAGCGCCGTGCTGGGCGGCTCGACGGCGGTTGGTTCGTGCATGTCTTCCATCTCAATCGGGAAAGTTCGCGAGGAGAACCTTCTTTCCTTTCGACGCGATCTCGCGAGGCGCTGGATCCATGCGGTCGCGAAGGCCGATAAGTTCGCTACGGTTGATTACCAGAAACATCCGTTCCGATCGCCATCTTTCGATCAAAGTTGCGTCGGATGGCCAGAACCAGGCGCTTTGATCACCCTGGCGTTTGCCGAAGTCCAGTTCTCCCCAGGATCGGACCATCACCGCCCGCCGCCGTGTGTAATAGGGGATCCCCTGTGTGTAGTGTGCGTACATTACCACCTGATCCGAGGGCTGTGCATGTTTTCGAATGGCAAATGCCAGTTCGGAATATTCCGGAGAAACATCTCTACCGGTCATGATACCGGCCTGAACCGCCAGCATGCCGATCATCACGATTGCCAACAGACGCCCTGGGCTGCGATTGGGCGATTTCCATTCTCTCAAAAGGATGGTCGCGAACAGGCCAAAGACTACGGCGCAGCGGTACAACGGCGGCGGCAATGACGGCGCGTTGTAGTGTGCCGACACAAAGGGCACAACGATCGCGGTGATCAGGCAGCCGGCTGCCAGTACGGTGAGAATCCAGCCGAACCAGCGGTAAACGGAAAGGCTTTGATCCTGCCATGTCTTCACGAAGAGACCGGCGCCAAGGACAGCCAGCGGACAAAAGAGAGGCAAGATATACGTTGCCAGCTTGGATCCCGACAGTGAGAAAAACGCAAAGATCACAACTGCCCACACAGCGCAAAAGGTGGTGCCGCGTGAGGCGCGCAGTGTGACCAATCGTCGCAACGGATTCATCCAGAGCCGGGGCTGACTTCCCAGGATGAAGGTCCATGGCAACATTCCCGCCAGGATGATCGGGACGAAGAACAGCAGATGCTCACGGTGTTCGCTGGGCCGCAGATAGCGGTTGAAGTGTTGTTCGACGATGAAGAAGTGGGCGAATTCCGGATTGCGAAGGCTGACCACGGCAAACCACGGAAGCGTAATCAGCAAAAATAGACCGATTCCTCGCACGCAGAGAAATGGTGACAGGAGTCGTGGTGAGCCGCGCAGAATGGCAAATCCCGTGAGAATTGCGCCGAGGAGAATGATTGCGACGGGTCCTTTGGTCAGCACGGCCAGTGCTGCGGCAATATAAAAAAGATACACCATCCCACGGATGGAATGAGGCAGGCTGGCGCCCTCGCCCTGTCCGGCTGGCGCCAACGTGGGATTTTCTCCACCCACCTGTCCTTCGAAGCAGAACCATGCTGCCGTCAGGGCCAGCGCCATCAGCGCGGCGAGCGGCATGTCGAGGACAAGCACCTGGCTCAGTGCAAAGTAGAGTGGTGTGGTGGCCAGGATCATGGCGGCGAGAAGCCCGCCGCCCGGGCCGTAAATGTTCCGAGCCAGCGTCCAGGCGCAGCCGACGCCGAGGAGACCGAAGAGGGCTGGCCACAGGCGGGCAGTAAAATCGTTGAGTCCAAAAATCGCGAAAGAGGCCGCTGTGAGCCAGTAAACGAGGGGTGGCTTTTCGAAATACTTCACGTAGTTCAGGTGCGGAGTGATCCAGTCGCGAGTTTCGAGCATCTCACGTGCGATTTCTGCGTAACGGGCCTCGTCAGGCTCGGTCAAGGGCGACCAACCGAGCATGAGGAAGAATGCTCCAACGATCAGAACGGCGGCAGCAGCGCCGAGCAGCCTCTGATGCGTTTGTGGCATGGTTGGAGTGTGGATTGCGCTCGGAGGTCCGGCGGTCGACGCAGGCGGTAGCGGTGGTTCGGAAGGCGAGGGATTCATGCTGGTTTCTCCTGCCAGGTCACAGTGCCTGCGCGGCCTTCGATCGGTCCGACGAAGACGCGGCACGGTGCCGCAGCAACGTGATCTTCTGCAATCTCCCGGAGGCGACGAATTTGCACGCCGCCTCGTAGGCTGCCGAGCCAGTCTCGCAACCACGAAAGCTGCTGGCGGCCTTCCATCTCTGCGTGCGCCGTGTAGACGTTGAAGTCGGGCTGGAGCTGGGATGTGTACCACTGCGCCAGCTCCTGGCTGTCCTGTCGGACTCGCCCCCATGTTTCGTCGAGAGTAGGTAGCGTCGTTGGGATTTCGAGGGTCCGGTAAACCTTCCCGTTCCAATCCGGTCGATACGGAAAATAACCGCGTGTGTCGCTGTGGTAGAGCAGGTCCAATTCGTCTTCGCAGGCGAAACTATGGGGGCTGCACTGCCAGCCGGGGGAGCCAAAAGCCTCTGGTGCCGTACCTGTTGCGTCGGTGAAGGCCCGGTAGGCACGCTGGAGTTCCTCGCGAATCGCTTTTCGGCTGAGCCTGCCGATGTGGTCCTGCCAGTACACATGACTGTAGCCGTGCAGCGCCAATTCGTGGCCCGCAGCACGGACCTCTTTCAACAGGGCGGAACAGGCGCGAGCGACGTGCGGTCCGGGAAGGAGGGTGCCGTACAACAGGGTGCGCCAGCCGTAAGTGCCGACCGCGTTGGTTCGCCGCATCTTTTCGAAAAAGCCGGGACGGAAAATGCGGCGGATGGCGCGTCCCGACTGATCGGGTCCGCAGGCGACAAAAAAGCTGGCTCGAATCTGCAGAGTGTCGAACAAGCGCAGCAGGGCAGGCACACCGAACCGCATCCCCGCGTATGTGCAGACGTCGACTTTGAGGCCGAGCTGGATCACTCCAGATCTCCCGATCGAGGCGGTGTCGTTCCTACGAGAATACGGGTCGGACGCTGGGTCTGCGCGCTTGTCTCTGGAATTGGCGGCCCGCCGTGCACGGTCACAGGATGTCCCTCATTCGTTCAAGGAGCGGAACCATTCGATCGTACGACCCAGCCCGTCTCGCAGATCGATGTCGGCACGCACGCCGAGGATCGTGTGCATTTTCGTTACATCGGGCACGCGGCGTGGGATGTCTTCGTAGCTCTTGCCGTACACCGTTTCCTGGGGAACGAACCGGATCGTCGATTTCGATCCGGCCAGTTCGATCATGTTTTTCGCCAGATCGATGATCGTTGTTTCGACATCGGTACCGATATTGAAAACCTCACCATCGGTATTTTCACGAACTCCAGCCTCGATTGTCGCTCGGATACAGTCATCGATGTAGGTGAAACAGCGTGTTTGCAGGCCATCTCCGATGACCGTCAGAGGCTCGTTGCGCAAGGCCTGCCCCATGAAAATCGTGATGATCCGTCCCACGTCGAGTTTGTCGAGGCGAGGGCCGTAGACATTGAAGTAGCGTGTGATCGTCACCGGCAGACCCATGTGGTGGTAGGCAAAACAGAAGTGTTCGCCGACTGCCTTGGATGTCGAATAGCACCAGCGGTCGATCCGGGTTGATCCAAGCACCCGATCGTCGTCCTCGCGCCACGGCACTTGCGGGTTGCGCCCGTAGACTTCCGAGGTGGAGCCAAAGACCACTTTTCGATGGTACTTGAAGGCCAGTTTCAGGACGTTCTGTGTGCCGTTGACGTTGACATTCAGGACCGCGAACGGATCGCCCACGTAATGCTCGACGCCGACTACGGCCGCCAGGTGATAGATGAGGTCGCACTTGGCGATCAGGGCATCGAGAATCTCGGTATGGAACACGCTGTCCTGCACGAAGTGGAACATGGGATGCCCCATCAGATGCCGGACTTTTAACGTCGTGCCAGTGTCGAGCAGGAAAACTTCGTCGCCTCGGGCGATGAACGCATCGGCAAGATGCGATCCGACGAAGCCACCTCCACCCGTAATCAATACTTTCATGTAAGAGTTTCTCCTTGTTCGATGCCGTGCGCGGCGCTCCATGCACTGCCGGCCATTTCGGCTTCGCCTTCCCATTGGACTTGCTGCAACTGCAACAGACCTTTGCCGGTCTGCACGACCAACTCGGGTCGTGAGCACACGATCTGCCCGGGTTTCAAAGGGACCGCGGTCTGTGCATCCGATTCGGAACTTTTCCAGACAAACAACTGCCTGCCGTGCCAGGTGGTGAATGCTCCGGGATACGGGTGGGTGACGGCGCGTACCAGGTTGAAGATCGACCGGGCTGGTTGCTGCCAGTCGATGCGACCATCTTCCGGACGCCGGCCCCCAAAATAACTGGCACGAGAATGGTCCTGCGGGAGGCGTGGCGCGGTGCCGGTCGCCAATGCAGGGTAGATGTCCGTCATGAGACCCCGTGCCGCGTCACGGATCTTGTGGAAGAGGGTGAACGCCGTGTCCGTATCGCTGATAGGTACCGCGCGTTGTGCCACGATATCGCCGCGATCCGGTTTCTCTTCCATGTAGTGAAGCGTCACCCCGGTTTGACGCTCGTCATGGATCAATACCCAGTTCACGGGACAGCGCCCTCGGTAGCGCGGCAAAAGAGAGCCGTGCAGGTTCAGCGCCCCGTATCGTGGGATCTCCAGGATATCTCGCGAGAGCAGGTTGCGATAATAGAAGGAAAAAAGGAAGTCCGGCTCCTCGGCGCGCAGGCGCGCGATCCAACCGGGAGTGTTGACCTGTGCGGGTGCCTCGACGGGGATGCCATGTTCCTCCGCCAGTCGGCGTACCGAGCGGAACCAGATCGTCTCCTGGGGATCGTCGTCGTGTGTAATGACCAGAGAGACGGTGGCGTTCCGTTCGAGCAACGACTCCAGGCAGACGAAGCCGATCTCGTGGTAGGCGAAGACCACGCAGCGCATCTGTTATTCGGTTCTCAGGTGGATGCTTCGAATCCGGTAGGTAGGGCGTCTTCGGACTTCGAGATAGATCCGACCAACATATTCGCCAACGACACCGAGAGCAAAGATCAGCAGGCCGATGAAAACGAACATGATGGCGAACAGAGTGAAGACACCTTCGACTTCGGGACCGACGAACACCCGCCGCACCAGCAGGAAGCAGCCAAAGGTAACGCCGACGAGAGCCACGAAGACACCGCTCAGGCTCACGAGTTGGATCGGCAGGAGGGAAAACCCGGTGATCAGGTCGAACGACAACCGCAGTAGCCGAAGCAGGCTATATTTCGAGGTGCCGCCGAGTCGGTCGGCATGACGGACGGGAATCTCGATCGAGCGCTTGGTCAACGAGTTTGCCAGAGCAGGGATGAAAGACGACCGCTCGTCACACTCGAGAATTTGTTGCACGATGGGACGGCGATAGGCGCGCAGCATGCAGCCGTAGTCTTTCATGTTGACTCCGACGGCCGCGGCGGTCATCGAATTAATGAGGCGTGAGGCAACCCGCCGGAACAGAGGGTCCTGGCGATCCATGCGCTGGCCTCCCACCACCTCGTACCCTTGTTCCATTGCCGCAATCAGTTTCGGAATCTCCTCGGGCGGATTCTGCAAATCAGCGTCGAGGGTGACTACGATGTCGCTTCGTGAGGCGGCAAAGCCAGCAAGGATCGCTGCATGTTGACCGAAATTACGGGTGAGTTCGACGACCGCGACCGAGGTGTCATTGCCGGCCAGTTCTTCGAGAATTTCCAGGGATCCGTCGGTGCTGCCATCGTCAACATACCAGATGCGATAGGTCTCTCTGGTTTCCTCCATGACGCGTTGCAGCCGGCCATGCAATGTGCGGAGGTTCTGTGCCTCGTTGTAGACCGGGACGACGACGGCGATGCGAACCTCGTTGGAGGTGGAACCGGGGAAGGGGAGGTTCGTCATGGTGGCTCGTATGTGCCGGCGCTGAATAGCCTTGGGTGCGCACGATGGCAATGGAGCAGTGCGCCTCCTGGCAGGTCAGATACCGCCATCCCTGCCTCATCGTTGTCGATTTGTCTGTAAAACTTGCAGGTCCCGTAGATTTTGCCAGATCCTGTCGTGCGGAAATTCGTCGTCAATCGCTTTGGCCGTTCTGGAACGGGCCTTGCTCCACCTCCTTCCCACCGCAGCGACCCCTTGCATGTCGAAACGAGGCGGTGATGGAGGTTTCACGTGAGTGTTTTCGAAACTGACATTTTGAATGGCGCCACGGAAAGGACACGTGGCGCATCGGTTTTGGCAGAGAGGCGATTGATGGCTGCCATGCTGGCAGATGCGCTGGACTGTTACCGTAAGCACATGTTCACCTCGAACGTACGCCGCAGAAAGCTTTATCGGGATGCAGAAAAATGGATCAACTCCGATGAGTACTGGCTGTTTTCCTACCGCAACATCTGCGACACCCTGGGTCTGAGCGCTGAAGCGATCCGGGAGGAGGTGCGGCACTGGCGGCGGGCACGTTTTTCGGGTTCGAACAGCGTGCCGCGCAGCGTCGCTGCCTGACCGATCAGAATAAAGGCGGTCGTGCTCTTCGTGCGCTTACTTCCCTGAAGCGGCTCGGGAACGTGCCATCCAAAGGCGTGTGTTTTCCCAGGCTCCGTACATGACAGGGAGCACCACGAGGGTGAGCAGACAGGCGCTGATGGTGCCGCCGACGATCACCACTGCGATGGGACGTTGGACCTCGCTGCCGATGGCATGACTCAGTGCAGCAGGAACCAGTCCGAGGGCAGCCAGGGCGGCGGTCATCATTACCGGCCGCAGGCGCTCACGACAGCCCGTGGGAATGGCCTCATTCAGAGGCATTCCTTCCGTGCGGTTTTGAATGATGGCGGAGAGCACCAACACACCGTTCAGGGAGGCCTGACCGATCAGTGCGATGAAGCCGACCGCCGCCGACACGGAGAACGGCATTGCCATCCACCAGAGTGCTGCCACACCACCGATCAGGGCAAACGGAACGTTGAGCAGCACGAGGACGGCTGGAGCGAAACTACCAAAGGCATTGAAGAGTAGAGCCAGCGTGATCAAGAGAGCCACCGGCACGACGAGTTGCAGGCGTCTCATCGCCCGCTCTTTGCTCTCGAATTCACCACCCCACTCCACGCCGATATGGGAAGGCAGCATCGCCTTTTGTGCCACCAACCGTCGGGCCTCATCGACGAATGAACCCAGATCCCGCCCGCGTACATTCATCCGGATACCGATGTAACGCTGGCCATTTTCCCGGCTGATCGCCGCGCGCCCCCGGCCCAGCCCGACAGAGGCGAGCATTTCGAGAGGGACAGTTGCCCCGCCTTGAACCGGCACGCGCAACTTGCGGATCTTCTCCAGATTGGAGCGGGCCGATGGCGGGTAACGCAATACGATGTCGAAGCGCGCCTCTCCCTCCCAGAAAACCTCCACGGGTTGCCCGCCGAGCGCTGCCTGCAGGATATGCTGAAAGTCTTCCATGTCGAGTCCGTAGCGCCCGAGCGCGGCCCGGTCGGGCTCGACCTGGATCTGTGGAACCTCGCTGCTCTTGACGATCGCGAGATCTGCAACGCCATCGACCTGATCGATGACAGATTTCGCTTTTTCCGCAGCGTCCTGTAATTCCCTCAGATCGTCACCGTACAGTTTGAGGGCGATCTGGCCGACCTGACCGGAAATGTTTTCATTGACGTTGTCGCGAATCGGCTGCGAGAAATTGACCTCGATGCCGGGGATCTCGGACAGCCCGTTGCGGATTTCGTCAATGACATCGTACAGACGGTGTTGGTGCCGTGGCCACTGTGAGGGTGGCTTCAGACGTACGAAGAATTCAAGGTTGTTGCCCAACTTCGGGTCGGTGCCGTCCTCGGGCCGTCCGAGTTGCGAGAGTTGCTCATCTACCTGAGGAAAGCTCTGCACGATCTGGGTGATCTTCGGTACGAGTTGTCTGGCTTCGCTGAGGCTGATGTTCGAGGGCAGCGTGAATGTCAGATAGAGTGACCCTTCGTTCAGTTCCGGAAGAAATTCGGAGCCCAGTTTGGACATGCCGAACAGTGTGACTGCCAATGCGAGAACACTTCCGCCGATCACCAGACGAGGATGGCGCAGTGCCCAGCCGAGTGTCGGTGAATAGAGATTTCCGATCCAGCGGAGGAGCGGTGAGTCGCGGTGGCGGATCGGCTTGCGGTAAACGATGGCGGCGAGGACGGGCACCAGGGTGACTGAAAACAGGAGAGCGCCCAACAGTGCCGCAACGACGGTGTTCGCCATGGGCGCGAAGATCCGGCCCTCGACGCGTTCGAGCAGAAAGATCGGTAGGTAGGCCGCAATGATGATCAGCAGTGAGAAGACCGTGGGTCGTACGACATCGGTGACGGCAAGGCGGATACGCGCTTGCAGGGTTTCCGATGCGACGGATGACTCCTTTCTGCCTTGAGTCGAAATCCGGCTGACGATGCTTTCGATGATCACGACTGCACCGTCGACGATGATGCCAAAATCGATGGCACCCATACTCAACAGGTTGGCGCTCATGCCGCGGGCCCTCAGGTAGAGCAAGGCGGTACAGAGCGAGAGCGGTATGAGTATGGCAACAATCAGCGAAGCGCGCAGATCCATCAGGAAGACGAACAGGACGAGCACGACCAGAACCGCACCCTCCAGCAAGTTGCGGCCGACCGTGGTCACTGTCGTATTCACCAGGTCTGTGCGGTCGTAGAATGGCACCACCTGTGCCTGGCTGCTCACCAGCCGGTGGTTGATCTCATTGATTGTGTTGCGCAAGCGGCTCAGCACGTCCGACGGATTTTCGCCCCGCCGCATGAGCACGACCCCTTCGACGGCATCGTACTGCAGGCCACGACTTACCACGCCCTGGCGTGGCGCCCAGCCATCGCGCACACTGGCGACATCACGTACGTGCACGGGTGTCCCATCCCGGCTTGCAATGTTGACGGCGCCGATGTCCTCGATACTGCGAAACAAGCCGCGGCTGCGGATGACGAGTTGTTCGGCGCCACGTTCGAGCACGCCACCGCTGGCGTTGGTCGACCCCTTTTTGAGCGCCAATTCGAGATCCTCGAATGTGAGACCGTATGCAGCCAGTTTGGCCGGGGAAGGTTGAACCTGGATCTCTCGTTGCAGGCCGCCGTAGCTGACGACGTCGGCGACGCCCGGGACGCGCAACAGCCGGGGCCGTACCGTCCAGTCCTGTAAGGTGCGCAAACGCATTGGATCAGCGCCGGCGCCGCTGAGCGTGTAACGGTAGATTTCACCGATCGGTGTGGCCAGTGGCCCGAGGCTGGGTGTGACCTCGGGGGGAAGCTCGGCGTCGCGCAGGCGTTCGAGCACCTGAGACCGGGCAAACAGTGCGTCGATGCCGTCATCGAAGGTCAGCGTCAGGTAAGAGAGTCCGAACAGAGAGAGATTTCGCAGCCGGATGACACCCGGAGTCCCATTGAGGGCGCGCTCGAGAGGCAATCCGATTTGGCGCTCGACTT
>CAZEWD010000008.1:5003-12560 GCA_964515725.1 uncultured Binatia bacterium (SeqCode) | reverse complement strand
CGGTAGTAACGTGATGAGGTTGACTTGCGTGTCGGTCGGATCGGGAAACGCCTCGATTGTCAGTTGGCGGAAAGAGAAGTATCCGGCCACCGCCACCACGAGGCTGAAGAACACGACAGCCCCGTGGTTACGGAGGACCAGTTGGATAAATCGTTCGATCATGCGGATAGATCTCCACGCCGGCAGTTCGAAAAGATCATCGCCCGTTCACTCCAGCTCCCGACGGTTACGCTTGACGCTTGATACTCCGGCTTTGGCGACCGGTATCAGCCATGAGCCGGCCGGCGTTTTCTCGGGTGAGTCTGGCGCGCATTCGTTCTGGCTGTTGTTGGGCGAACCTCACTGTGCGAGGTCGACGGCGTTCAGAAGGAGTAGAGCTCCACGCGCCACATAAGTTTCCCCAGGTTCAAGTCCGCTGACCAACTCCACTCGATCGCCGTGCTGGCGCCCTGGCACGACGGCGCGCCGGATGAATTTATCTGGTTGGGCCGGATCGGCGACGAAGATGAAGGAATCCTGGTCATCGGTGACCACGGACTCGGCAGGGACGACGACGGGGTTTTGCGGGTTTCGGCTCATGGTCACCTGCACGAAAGCATTCGGACGCAGATTTCTCGACGGATTGGGAACGCGGATGCGCACGTTGACCATACGCCGAATGGGATCGACCACTTCGCTGACGTATTCCACGGTACCCGCATAATCTTTCCCTGGTTCGGAAGGACTACGGATGAGGGTGGAATCACCGACATGCACATCGGTGACGTCACGCTCGGGCACGTCGGCGGTGACGATCACTTCATCGATCTCGGCGATTGTCATCAGCGGCTCGCTGCGTTCGGGACCCACCTCCTCTCCTTCGAGCACCTGACGCTCGACGACGACTCCGGCACGTGGCGCTTTCAGCCAGTAGGACCCGTCGGTGGAACCCTCGATCGGGCGTGAACGCAGTTTCAATTCCGCCGCTTCCAGCGATAAGCGCGCTTCGCTGAGTTCGAGCTGTGCGTTGAGGAGATCCTTTTCCGCCGCGGCGCGCAGATCGACGAGTGATTGCAACCGTTCCACGGTCTTGCGGCGCACGGCTTCACTCGATTTCAGTGTATCGATCGAGTTGAGCAGATCAACGAAAGCGGCGGAGCGAATCGAGATCAGCCGATCCCCGGGCGCCACGCGCTGTCCCAGCCGTACGGCCACGACGTCGACGCGGCCCTGCAGAGGCGCAACGATCGGTGCAGCGCGTGACTCGTCGAAAGCGACACGGCCGGGGACAGGCTCCGGCTCCAGCGCCTGCTCCCGTTCCGCCAGGGCCGTCGCAATGTAAGCTCGTGTACCCGACCCGGCGGCAATCTGGACCGATCGGGTGTCTGCATCCACTCTGTATGGTGCTGGGTTGGATATAGGGTGCTCCTGGTGCCGTGCAGACCACCACCACACGCCGGCGGCAAGGCCGAGTGCTGCAAGGATTGCGGGAATGGTCCATGGGAATTTCGTTGCGCTGCCAGTATCGAAACGTCCAGCGGTAATGGATGGGTCGGTCATGATCACGAGCCCCCTTCTTGTTCATGTGGCCGCGGGAACAGCCCCAGAGTTCGCCGTACATCGAGCGTTGTGTTGAAGAAATCTGCGTCGAGCTCCACTCGTTCGCGTAACAGATCCTGGTAGGCACGTCGCGCCACCAGTGCTTCGAGGAGCGATATGCCTCCGGCACGTTGAGCTTCGATCATGGCGTCGCTGACGGTTCGTGCGCGTTCGAGTGCGCTGTCGAGATGGCGGATTCGCTGTTGTGTCAGGGCTCGGCCGCGCCACGCCGCTGCCAGGAGGTCGGGTGCAGCCGAAAGAATTGCCGAGCGCATGTTCCGCGCACGTTGCTTTTCGCTGAGAGCCGCAATCAGATCCGCCTGGCCATGGTCGAAAACCGGCATGGGGACCTGCACGCCGACGGCGAGGCTGTTGCGTTGGCTGCCCGAGAGGATGAATTCATCGTAGGTATATCCGAGGCGAACGTTAACGTCGGGGATGACGCTGCGATTTGCCAGTGTGATGCGTTCTTCCGCGCTGCGCGCCGCGGCATCCAGGGCGGCGAGGTCTGGCCGCCGTTGCTCCGCTTCCTCAGTCCACTGCATGGATAGGGGAAGCGAAGCTGCACTCTCAAGGAACGATCGTGCAGTGTCACCCGAGGCAAACGGCGGACAGGCCGTGGCCAGGATGCTGCTGCAATCCGCCTGTGCCTTTGCCATCTCGCTCAGTGCCGTATCGCGTGAAGCAACCAGTCGCGCGTGTTCAACTTCCGCGACGTCCACTTCGAGCGGTGGGATTTCTCCCTTGTCCGCCCGCGCACGGTTCAAGTCGAGCACTTCTGTGTTGTCACCGATCTGTTCGTCGAGGACGCTGGCCCTTTGCTGATTCATGGCCATCGCTGCGATATGTTCCATGACGGCAAAAAAGCGGTCGGCGACGATCGCTTCGGTTTCGGCGCGGGCTTGCTCCAGGTCCGCACGAGCAGCAGCCTGGCGGGGACCGCGTTTGCCGATCTCAAGCAACTCTGACAAGCCGGCCGTGTAGTTGGGAACATTGCGGAGTGGGCTGTGCAGGCCGGAGGGATTGGTTCGCCCTACCGGAATCGTACCCCATTGCGCATCGAGTTGCGGATTCGGGACGAGATGCGCTCGAACCAGACTGGCGTGGGCGGAACCGATACCGGCCCGCGCCGTGGCGATGTCCGCCGATCGCTCCCATAGGAGATCGACGATCCGTTGTTCCTGGGAATATGTCTCGGGCGTGAGGGGGGCCGGCTCAGCTCGAACTGCATGGATCGTTCCGACGATGCCGAGCAACAGGCAGACGGAGACGAAAGATCTGTCGATCTGGGTGTGACGTTCATGCATGAGACCCTCCCACTGACGCAAAAGGCCGGCCGTACATTCGATCAGCAAATGAAGATTTCCGCGTTCTTTTCGGTGGCGCGGGTCGTTCACCGGCAGGCTGCGCAGGCAGATGGAAGTGTCGACGGCGCCGGGACGGTGGAGAATCACAAAACCGAATTTTCAGACTCCGCTGCCAGACCCCTCTTGCAGTGGATTACCCGTTGGATTCGAGCCAGCGCTCCGCATCGATGGCGGCCATGCATCCTGACCCCGCTGCCGTGACAGCCTGCCGATAGACGTGGTCCTGCACGTCGCCACAGGCAAAGACACCGGGGATGCTGGTGTGAGTCGAGCCGGGGCGGGTCAGCAGATATCCATTCGCGTCCATGTCGAGCTTACCCTCGAACAACTGTGTGTTAGGCTGGTGGCCGATCGCGATGAACACACCATCGCATGCCACCGTGTTTTTCTGGCCTGTGACCACATTGCGCAGGACCACTCCCGTGACGCCCGTTTCGTCGGCCTGTCCCAGGATCTCCTCGATGACCGAATCCCAGATGAAATGGATCTTTGGGTTTTTCGCGGCACGATCCTGCATGATCTTCGAGGCGCGAAGCTCGTTGCGTCGATGCACCACTCCGACCCGAGAGGCAAACTTCGTGAGGAAGTTGGCTTCCTCGAGCGCGGTATCGCCGCCACCCACGACCAGAAGCTCCTTGTCCTTGAAGAAGAAGCCGTCGCACGTGGCGCAGGCCGAGACGCCGCGCCCCATCAGGCGCTTTTCCGATTCGATACCGAGAAGTTTGGCCGAAGCGCCCGTAGCGATGATCAGGGCATCGCAGGTATGTCTGTCTTTGCCGATATTCAGTGTGAATGGTCGTTTCGAAAGGTCGAGGTCCGTGACATCACCGTAGAGATATTGTGTCCCGAAGCGCTCTGCCTGTTTGCGGAAGCGCTCCATCATGTCGGGGCCCAGAAGGCCTTCGGGGAAGCCCGGGTAGTTTTCCACTTCGGTCGTGATAGTAAGCTGACCACCAGGCTGTGAGCCCTCGACGACGACGGGTCCGAGATTGGCGCGTGCCGCGTAGAGAGCCGCCGTGACTCCCGCAGGTCCTGAGCCGATAATCAAAATTCTGTGATGTGACATAGAGGAGTCTTCATAATGCCGCCCCTGTCTCCCCGCAAGCGAACACGCAACGTCTTGACCCATCTCGATGCACAGGGGCGTGCCCGCATGGTCGATGTCGGTCACAAGGACGTGACCGAACGTGAAGCGGTGGCACGCGCTGAGATCCGCATGCTGCCCGCCACGATGAAGCGCATTCATTCGGGACAGATTGCCA
This sequence comes from uncultured Binatia bacterium (SeqCode), assembly GCA_964515725.1. Taxonomy (GTDB): domain Bacteria; phylum Desulfobacterota; class Binatia; order HRBIN30; family HRBIN30; genus CAZEWD01. The sequence goes on along the minus strand of CAZEWD010000008.1, from coordinate 8,353 downwards.
AGGGTGAGGTGTTGGCCGTGGCACGTCTGGCTGGAATCATGGCAGCCAAACACACGGCGGACATCATTCCGTTGTGCCATCCGCTCGCTCTCAATTCGGTTGAAGTAAATTTCGTGGTGTTGGGCGAAGGGGAACTACAGATCGAGGCACGTGTGCGCGTCAGCGGTAAGACAGGAGTCGAGATGGAGGCCTTGACGGCAGCCAGCGTCGCAGCCCTGACCGTGTACGATATGTGCAAGGCGATCGACCGCGGTATGATCATCGGCAATGTTCGCCTGATGGCCAAACGCGGTGGGCGCAGCGGGGCGTACCGGCGGAAGGAATGACTCGGACGGCTCATTCTTCATTCCAGACTGCGGGTCGTGCGGCAGATCGGAGTTTGCGTTTGAGGAATCGATCGCAATCCCCTCGTGAGACAATCTCGGATTGATGATGCAGGAGCATATGGATCGGAAACGTCACATCCGTGGGCTGCAGACCCGGAATCCGGAGTTCGGTCGGACGACACCTGAGCTGCCTTGTGCCCACTTCCCCAACTGTGCCGGTTGTGCCCTGATCGGTCGTCCCTACGGCGAGCAATTGGTCTGGAAATGGGAGCGGGTACGTGCGGCGCTCGCCGCGGTGCCGATCTTGAGCGGGACTGCGGTCGCGCACGTGGTTGGATCGCCGCGAGCCTTTGGCTACCGCAACCAGGCCAAGCTCGTGGCACGCCGGGCAGGCAGAGGGTTGTTGCTCGGGATCTATCGTCCAGGGACGCACCAGGTGGTCGATATCCGGCAGTGCCCGGTGCATCATCCCCTGATCAATTCGACTCTGGAGCGGGTGGCCGCAATCCTCGAAGGCAGTGGAATCTCGGTGTATGACGAGCGCACGCAGAGCGGAGCGCTGCGCTATGTCGTGCTGCGGGTGGGTGTGTGGTCGAAAACCGTGCAGATCATCCTGGTGACGCACGAGGCGGTACTGCAGCGTGATCTCGTGCGAGCGTTGGAAGGGCTGCCACGCGTCGTCAGTGTGGTACACAACCGGAACGTATCCACGGGCAATGCGGTTTTCGGCCCTCGCTTTGTGTCCTTGACGAAACAAGATGCGCTGATCGAACGGGTGGGAGCCTTCAAACTGAAAACGCATGCCGGTGCTTTTCTGCAGGCAAACATCCAGGTGGCACGCCGGATTTACGAATACGCCACGGTGCAGGCGGGGTTAACGGAAGAATCGCGAGCCATCGACCTGTATTGTGGCGTCGGAGCGCTCACGTTCCATCTGGCGGCCCGTGCAAAGTTCGTTGCCGGTGTCGAGGCGTCAGCGATTGCAGTCGGTGATGCGAAGGAAAACATCCGGATCAATGGCTGTCATAATGCGCGTTTTTACGCAGGTGAGGCGGGCCAATTCCTGTCGGAATCGGCTCTGGCGACAGCCCCTGTGGACGTGATCACCCTCAATCCACCACGCAAAGGAACAGATCCGCTCACACGTGAGCGGATCACAGCGCTCATGCCACGCCGCATCATCTATATTTCCTGCAACCCCGATACATTGGTCCGCGACCTCGAATGGTTTGTGCACAAGGAATATCGCGTGGTGGCACTCCAGCCCTTCGATCTCATGCCACAGACCGATCATGTGGAATGTGTGGCGACGCTGGAACGGGAAGGGGGCAATAACCGGTCGGATCAGAGAGGGTAATGTCTCTGTGGATGGGGGGCGATCCGTGCGTGTGCGGGATGAAATGCGCGGTCCGATGCCTCACCGATGTTGTTGCTGGGAACAGGCCGTGTTAGTGGCGCGTCCCGTGCCAGAGAGAGAGCCTTCCTCTTCGGGTCGATCCGTTTCCTTCGACGGGCCGATTCCTATCACCGGAACGAGGGTTTGTCCTGCCGGCTGTGGCGCGGATGTACGGGTAGTGGTTGACCTACCAAACTGCACAATCCTGCGTTGCCCGGTGTGCCATCTCTATGTGCTCGAACGGCCGGTAGAGCCGCCCGGAGGTGGCGGGTACGATCGTACGAGATTCGAGTCCGCGCTTCTGGCGGTGCGCAATTGGAATTATTCGCGGATTTTCGATCTGCTCGGGGAGATTCGCCGATTGTCTGTCGCAAAGCTTCTGGATGTTGGTTGTTCGAGCGGGTGGTTCCTGGCCGCGAGTGTGGGTGCGGGCTGCGATGCGTACGGAATTGAACCGGACGAGTTCTTTTTCCGGCAGGCAAGAGCAACGTTGCCCCCAAACGTCAAACTTCAGTGCGGGAGCTTTCCAGAGAACCTTCCGCCGCAATGGGGTAAGTTCGATATCATTTCCTTCAATGATGTGTTTGAACACCTGCCGGCGCCGTTGGCCGTTCTCCATTCGGTAAAAGATCGTCTGGCTCCTGGTGGCCTTCTCGTCCTGTCAGTGCCGCTTTCGACAGGTTTTGTCTTCCGGCTGAGCCGGCTTCTCGCCGCCCTTGGAATCAGGGGCCCCCTGGAACGACTCTTCCAGGTCCATTATCCCTACCCTCACCTCTTCTATTACTCGCAGAGCAGTCTGGCTGCCTTGGCGCGGAAAGCCGGCTTCGAGATCGTGAAATCAGATGCGTTGCGCAGCTTCGCTGTAAGTGGCAGTTTCCATCGAGCACGCATGCAGCGAACGACTTCTTTCGTGCAATCCATGTCGCAAGTCATCCAGGCCTGTGGTTTGGTGCTATTTGCCCTGATTGAACCGTGGTTGTCCGCCGACAACGGGGTGTTTTTCCTCCGTCCAATCCCGAATGCAAACTAGAGAAGCTACCACACACGTCACATGGCTCCGTTTCGGGGCTCTTCTGTTGGCACTTCTGGTCAGCGGAGCTGGCCAATGGTTCGTTGCGAACAAACAATTTATCCCGCCGGCGACGATTGCGATGGTTTTCGGGGCAATTTGTGCCGCTCTGGTTCTGGGTCGACCCCGCGGTACGACTTTGCCTCCCGTCAGGACTTCCTCTGCGCGTTGGGGATTGCGTGAGACGATCGGCCTGGCAGTCACTTTGTGCGGGGTTGTTGCCTACGGATACGCGACATTTCGCCTCTACGATGACTGGGCCCGGACGTTCGACACCGCGGGTCCTCTGATGTTGGCTGGCGTAGCGATCTGGAGCATCGGGTTGTCTCTCCTGGATCGGGGACTCCGCAACGAATCGCCCGGCCGTAGAATCGCTCCTCTCGAGACTTTCCTCTTTATGGGAGTCATTGCCCTTGCCGTCTTCATGCGTTTCTATCGTCTGGACTACTTCCCCCCCAGCGACGGATTCGTTGCGATCGAGGAACCACAATCCGGCATGGGTGCCTGGATGATCATGGCGAAACATGTCCGGCCGTGGGAGATCCTGATGGACCGGTGG
>CAZEWD010000008.1:0-4993 GCA_964515725.1 uncultured Binatia bacterium (SeqCode) | reverse complement strand
GAGCTTTTCGGAACGACGATCACGGCACTGCGGCTCCCTTTCATCATTGTGAGTTGCCTGACTGTGGTTGCGGTGTATCTGCTGGCCCGTGAACTCGTAAATCCATGGGCCGCTATTTTCACCACCGGCCTCTTTGCGGTTGCACGCTGGCACTTGAACTATGCCCGGCTCGCCCATGCGTGTTTTCCGACGACATTGATCGTCGTGATCATCTGGTGGCTGTGCGTCCGCCAAATGAAACGAGGGGGATTGGCGCAATACCCCTGGATTGGTTTCCTGACGGCATACACGCTGTACGCCTATGCGGGATATCGGGCGACCGGTCTGGTGGTGGGCGCTTTTCTGGCGACGCGCTTTGTAGTGGCTTTGCGCGATTGGTGGGGTACGGAAGGGGAATCAAGGCGAGTCGGTGCCAGGAGGCGGGTACTGGCCCAGACCCTGGGGCTGGTCATCACGGGCGCGGCGCTGGCGGGCCCGTGTACGATTCTGATTGCACACTTGCGGTCGAACCCGCTTTATTTTGTCGAAGCCTACAACCGGTCCTACCAGAACAAGGAGTATTACACGGACGATTGGGCGTCCTGGATTCAGTTGCGCCTCGAGCGCCAGGTCGACACCGCCCGGATCTTCAACCATCGGGGGGATGGCGAGCAAGCCTACAATCTACCCGGTGAGCCGATGCTGGATCCCGTGACCGGTGTCTTGTTTGCAGTGGGTCTTTTCTACTGCATGTGGAATTGGCGCTTTCGGTTGCAGGGATATTTTGCCTATACGTTTCTGTTCCTTCTGATTGCAGGCGCGACCCTCACGCAAACTCTCGTGGTGTGCCGTTTGCAAGGAGTCGTACCGCTGATTTTCGTTCTGATCGGCTTTGCGGGAGAGCGTTTCGGGCAAGTCTTTGTCGAGCGTTTTGGCCCTCGAGGAAAACCGATGCTGGCGATCGTCGCGATCGCTCTCTTTGGTGCGTCTTTTTATTTCAATTATGAAGCCTACTTTGGCCGGACGATCAGTAGTCCGATCGTTCGGGCCGTCTACCGGAACTTCTATACAGCGGGAACGGAATACTATCATTCGCTCCCTTCTAATGCATATTTTGCGCTGGTTTCGGATATGCACAACTTTTTTGAAGAAAATGACTATGCCTGGTGGATCGGCAAGCGCGTGCCTGGCGCAGTCACAGCCGACCTGTTGCCGTTCCTCCGAGGTGATGCTGGCGCATGGCACGGCCGTGAGACTCACATCGTGATCCAACGGCCGTTTGAACAATCGGAGTTGATGTCCCTCATCAGGGACTTCTATCCAGATGCAGAGTGCAATGTCCTGCACCATCCGGAACCACTGCCCCATCTCGACCAGGCGATCTGTATTCTGCGGAGCAGCACCCCGTCGAAGACGCTGAACGGTGGAGTGCACGCACGCTATTACCGCGACGACGAAGTGATCCCTTTTCTGGAGCGTGACGAGCCGGCAATCAGTTGGGCCATGGTCCCCGACGCCTGTGAGGTCTGGAGCAACCACAATGCCTTCAAGTGCCGTGTCGAATGGGAGGGTAGCTTCGTTTCCCCGGCAAGCGAGGGATTCGAAGTCGACATGGAAGGCAGAGAAGTGGAGTATTCGATGTGGATCGATGGTGAGCGCCTGGGCCATCCCGTCCACCTGAACCCAGGGCGCCACACGTTCAAGGCGACCGCGGAGTATCTTGACACGACCAAGATCGGCGCACGCGTTCAATATCGGACACAGGCGTCGCCAAATTGGAAACTGTTGCGCTTTGATGCGCCGCTGGAATGAAGGTCTCACCGGAAGTGTTGAGTGCCGCCGATGATTGCTGCTGGGGCGGCACTTGCGCTCATCGGGAAACCGCAATACGTGAACGTGAACCGGGTCGATGCAGGAAGAAGCACCGAGATCCAAGGCTCGCACGTCTCCACAAAGGAAATCAAGCTCCTGGGGGCGCCTTGCCCGGGCGGTAGGTGGAACGGCATGACACGCAGCTTTCGTCCGAGGCAGCGGCGCCGGCCAAACCAGGGTGTGGCCGGCGCGCTGGTGCGAGAGGCGCGCGCGGCAGCGCTCGAGAGACAGAAGGGATATCGTGCCCGATCTCTCGAAATCCACGGTTGGATCTGTGCCCGGTGCGCGCGCGAATTTGACACGGCGAACTTGCACCTGCTTACCGTCCATCACCGTGACGGCAATCACGACAACAATCCTCCCGATGGCAGCAACTGGGAAAATCTCTGCGTCTATTGCCACGAGGCGGAACACAGTCGAGACCTTCTGGCGGACTATGTAGCGGAGGCGCGAAAGAAGGGATGATTCTGGTGCTGCGCGTCTCCCCTTCCGGCTTTCTATGCGCTGTGGCTGGGGTGCGATTGTTGAATTGTCACGACCATGGATGAAGTGACGTATTCGATAGCTGCCATGGAGTCGCGCCTGGTCTTTGTGATCGGGCCGCCACGCAGTGGCTCGACCTTGCTCATGCGGATGCTGAGTTCGCACTCCCAGATCTACAGTCGGGCAGAACCGCACCTGATGACGCCACTGGCCCATCTGGGCTACTACGACAACATCGATGCAGCGCCGTTCGATCACTTGCAGGCGGCGCAAGCAGTGCGTGAATTTGTCGGGGACCTGCCGCGGGGCGAGGCGGATTATCTCGATGCGTGCCGCGCCTATGCCGATGTGCTCTATGGGCGCATGTTGCGGGCGAAGGGTGGTGGCCGGCAATTTTTCCTCGACAAAACGCCGGCGAATGCCCTGATCCTCCCTTTTCTGGCGCAGCTCTACCCGACGGCACGCTACGTCGTGCTCACCCGTCATCCGGCCGCCATCTTCGTTTCCTACGCAAATTCGTTTTTCGACGGCGACTTCGAAGCGGCCCGGCGGTTCAATCCCATCCTCAACCGCTACGTTCCTGCCATGGCGCAGTTCCTTCGTACCAGGCCCGCTCCGTTGCAGTGCGTTGCCTATGAAAAACTCGTGCAGAATCCGGAGCAGGAGATGCGCCGTGTGTGCGAATTTCTGGGACTGGAATTTGAACCGGGGATGATCGAGTACGGCAAGCACTCGACCGCCACGAAGGGTCTTGGAGATCCCGTCACCGTAAATCGCCAGATTCGGCCAGTGACAGATTCTGTAGATCGATGGGCGGAGGACCTGGCGGATGATCCGGCCAAACTGGCCATTGTCCGTGGCATGATTGAAGGTATCGATGATGCGGATCTGGAGGCGTGGGGTTTCCCGCGTACCACCTTTTTCGATCCCGTTCAGCGGGCGATCCAGCGTACCGGCCGTCGCCCCCCGAAATCGCCACCGCTCGATCGTTTCATCCTCGAGCGCAAAGTCCTGCGTGCTTTGCGCGGGACGGTGCACAAGCACCGTTCGTTGGAGGGGTTGATCCGAAAAGTGCGTCTGCTGTGCGATGTCCTGTTGCGCGGAGGGTGAATCGGATGCCGAACGAGACGGCCGTGATCTGGCTTCGTGGTTGATCCCTCCACTCCGCGGTTCCCATGGGCAGGCGGCGAGAAGGGAGATGGTGGAGACCACAGCGCTGCCTGCGCGCCAACCGGCGGGAAGCCGGTCCCCGGCAGAACGCTCCTTCAGGCCCGGAAGAGGAAATTTCTCGCGATGACCATGCGTTGCACCTGGGAAGTTCCCTCGTAGATTTGCAGCAGCTTGGCGTCCCTCATCAGCTTCTCGACGGGATATTCCTTCGTGTAGCCGTATCCACCAAACACCTGTACTGCATCGACGGCCGATTTCATCGCAAGATCGCCGCCCCAGGCTTTGGCGATGGCGGAAGTGCTCGATCGTTTCACCCCATTGTCGACTTCCCATGCCGCCTTCATCCAGAGGAGCCGCACCATTTCATAGGCCATCACCATTTCGGCGATCATGAACTGTACGCCCTGGTGGTTGGCAATCGGTTGGCCAAAGGTTTTGCGCTCGAGTGCGTAGGTGCGCGATTCCTCAGCGCAACGGCGGATCAGACCGGCGGCCAGTGCGGCGATCATGGGGCGGGAACGGTCGAAGGTTTCCATCGCAATGGAGAAGCCCTGGCCCGGTTGGCCGAGAATGTGGTCGTTGGTGAGATGGACGTCTTCGAAGAGGACGTCGCGCGTGTCGCTGGCGCGTTGTCCCAGTTTGTCTTCCTTGCGCCCCGTCGAGACTCCCGGTGCGTCGGCGGACACCACGAAGGCCGTGATACCCTTGTGCCGTTGGCTTGGATCCATGGTGGCAAAACCTGTGAAGAAATCGGCATGGCCGGCATTCGTGATCCAACGCTTCTGCCCCGTGAGACGCCAGCCATCGCCATCGCGCACGATGCGCGTCTTCATTCCCGCCACATCGGAGCCCGCATCGGGTTCGCTGCACGCGTAGCTGACGAAACGGCACTTCTCGCCCAGACGTGAAAGCCATTTCTGTTTCTGCTCGCCGGTGCCGGCAATGAGGAGCGGCAACGAGCCGAGATGGTTGCACATGATGCTCGTGGCGATCGCGGCACAGCCGTAGGCCAACTCCTCTGAAACCAGGCAGCCTTCGAACGTGTGGAGTCCGACACCGCCGAAGGCTTCGGGTAGTTCGACGTTCATGAGGCCGAGCTTCCAGGCTTCCTCGAACACGTCGCTGGGAAAGTGCTCGTCGATGTCCCACTGCGTTGCGTTCGGAATCAGTCTGTCCTGGGCGAAGCGCTGCGCAGTCTGTACGAGTTGTTCTTGATCTTCCGACAGTGTTGGATTGAACATGGGCTATCCAGCTACCATGTGGATTCCCATGATTCCACGGGGGAGCCGGGCGGTTCGACGTCCGGCGTCCGTGACAAAGTCTGCTGGGTCCGGAGCCCCGGGGGGGAGCGGTTACATCGCCCTCTCATTTTTCCGGCAGACCACATGCCGCTCCACATACAAGCCAAGGGTGTGCCGTGGAATCTCTCTGCGGCGCACCGACTGCCGGATGTGCGATTCAATGGCGCTGATGGGCGCCGGGTGTCGGA
>CAZEWD010000007.1:0-26173 GCA_964515725.1 uncultured Binatia bacterium (SeqCode) | reverse complement strand
GTTCGCGCGGCCGATCTTCGCTCGAAGCGACGCACCCGAACCATTAGCCTGCCCCGACAGGTCGCCATGTTCCTCTGCAGGAGATACACAGACGCGTCATTTCCAAGTATTGGTGATCGTTTCGGAGGACGAGACCATTCCACGGTCATCCACGCCACGCAGGTGATCGAGCAACGCATGAAAGAGGATGCGACTTTCCGCGCAACCATCGAGCGGCTGCAACGGTTGTTGGAGAGTAGTGGATAACCGGTGAAAAGGATGGGAAAGTGTTGTGGAAGAATGTGGAACATATGGTCACTCGAATTGTCTCTCACCACACCCTGTTCCCCGGAGTTCACAGATCGAAACGGAGGAAGCCCTACTCCAGAGCGACTTTTCACATTTCCACAGTCCCTACTTCTTCTACTATTGATAAAGAAATTATAGAAAAGAAGAACAGCGGAGGAGCGGAGGAGGCATGGAATTCACGATTTTACGCGAAGAGTTGCTGCAAGGCCTTTACCTGATGCAGGGAATCGTCGAGCGGCGCAGCACGATCCCCATCCTTGCCAACGTGCTCATCGAATCTGCCGGCGAAGGCATCAGCATTACCGCCACGGATCAGGAGATTGGCGTTCGTTGTCGTTGTGCTGCCAAAGTCAAGAAAAAGGGAAGTCTGACGGCGGGCGCCCGCAAGCTGTATGAGATCGTGCGGGAGTTGCCGGATGAGCCCATTACCGTACGATCCCTGGAAAACCACTGGACGGAAGTTTTATCTGGGAAATCGCGGTTCAAGATCGTCGGGTTGGATCCAAAGGAATTTCCCGCCCTACGCCAGCCCGATGCAGGAGATACCGCCAACAGCATCACAGTGCCTTCTGGATTGCTGCGCAGGATGATCGAACTGACGGCGTTTGCGGTCTCGATGGACGATGCGCGTCCGAATTTGTGTGGCATTTTCTTCGAAAGGCCAGAGGCCGGAACGCTTCGTCTCGTTTCCACCGATGGACACCGTTTGAGCATGGTTACGCGGACTGTGGAGGGAGGAAGTGCGGGGGCAGGTGTGATCATTCCACGCAAGGGTGTGAATGAAGTCAGTAAGATCCTCGAGAGCGGTGACGAGCCCGTGATGATCCAGATTTCAGCGAATGCCGCACACGTCACACGTGGTGCCGTCGACCTTTCGATGCGCTTGGCGGAAGGCGATTTTCCCGATTACAAAGAGGTGGTGCCACAAAAGTCGGAACGCCGGCTTGTTCTGGAAAAGGAGCCTTTCCTCTCTGCCCTACGCCGTGTTTCGATCGTTTCTGCGGAACGAACACACGGCGTGAAACTACAGATCGATTCGGGAAGGGTGGAACTCTCAGCCGCTAATTCGGACCTGGGTGAAGCCAGCGACGAACTCCAGGCAGAGTACGATGGAGTTTCATTTTCGATCGGCTTCAATGCCCGTTATCTGATCGATGTCCTGGGAGCGATCGGTTCCACCACCCAGGTGGAAATCGGTCTCAACGACGAGGTCAGCCCGGGCGTGGTACGCTATGAAGGCGACTCGGAATTCCTCTATGTCGTCATGCCGATGCGATTGTAGATCAATGTCTTTCGAACGGGTTTTTCGGAGGTTTCACGGATGCCTTCTGCGGCTCCCGGCGCCGGTCTTCCGGAAATTCCGGAAGACCGGCGATAATTCAGTGTAAGTACTCGAAATCAAAGGGTTTATTTATTTACACCGGCCTTTACGCCGGTGGCACGCTCTGCTACGTTCAAGCGCTCTAAACAAGCGTTTCAACCTCGCTTGCCGCCCGCAACAGGAAGGCTACCCGAAGTGCAGCAAAGTCAGTCGTACACAGCGGATCAGATCAAGGTGTTGGAAGGACTGGATGCCGTTCGCAAACGTCCCGGAATGTATATCGGCGACACGGGCGAACGGGGTCTCCACCACCTGGTATTCGAAGTTGTCGATAACTCGGTCGATGAAGCGCTGGCGGGCTTTTGTACTCGGATCAGGGTTACGCTGCACATCGATGGATCGGTCACCGTCGAAGATGATGGCCGGGGTATCCCGGTCGATATCCATGAAACCGAAGGAGTGTCGGCCACCGAGGTGGTGCTGACCAAGCTGCACGCCGGTGGGAAGTTCGCCAGCGACGCATACAAAATGTCAGGCGGATTGCACGGCGTGGGTGTGTCCGTGGTGAACGCCCTTTCCGAGAGTCTCGAGGTGGAGATCAAACGAGACGGAAAGGTCTACACACAACGCTTTGTGCGTGGAAAGCCCGAAGCGAGGTTGCGTGAGATCGGCACCACGCAACAACGTGGTACCAAGGTCACCTTCAAGCCGGATTCGATGATCTTCGAGACCATCGATTTCAGTTTCGATCTTCTTTCCCAGCGTTTCCGGGAGTTGGCTTTCCTCAACCGGGGCGTATCGATCACCATCGATGATCAACGTGCACAGAAGCAGCACGAATTTCTGTACAGCGGTGGAATCGAAGAATTCGTCCAACACCTGAATCGCGCCAAGACACCGATTCACACAGAAGTCATCACGCTTGCAGGTCGCCGGGAGAGGCTCGAGGCTGAGGTCGCCCTCCAGTGGAACGAAGGATACGCGGAGACAATTTTTTCGTTTGCGAACAATATCAACACCATCGAAGGTGGTACGCATCTGATCGGCTTCAAGGCCGCCCTCACTCGCACGATCAACAGTTACGCTTCGGCCAGTGGTCTGCTGAAAAAAGACGGTGACACGTTGCAGGGGGATGACTGCCGCGAAGGAATCACCGCTGTCATCAGCGTGAAGGTCCAGGAGCCCCAATTCAAGGGCCAGACGAAGACGAAACTGGGCAATAGCGAGGTGAAAGGTTTCGTCGAAACGATCGTCAACGAAAAGCTCGCGGAGTATTTCGAAGAGCACCCCATCGAGGCCAAGCGTATCGTTCTCAAAGCGGTGGATGCAGCGCGCGTACGCGAGGCGACACGGAAGGCAAAGGAACTGGCGCGGCGCAAGGGAGCGCTGGACTCCGGATCGCTGCCAGGCAAGCTGGCAGATTGCCAGGAACGCGATCCGGCCCTGTCTGAACTGTTCATCGTCGAAGGGGATTCCGCTGGTGGTTCGGCCAAGCAGGGGCGCCAGCGCAAGAACCAGGCAATTCTCCCACTACGCGGGAAGATCCTGAACGTGGAGAAGGCACGGTTCGACAAGATGATCTCCTCGCAGGAGATTCGCCTCCTGGTCACGGCCCTCGGTACGGGTGTGGGCAAAGAAGATCGCGACCTGTCGAAGCTGCGGTATCATACGATCATCATCATGACGGACGCAGATGTGGACGGCTCACATATCCGCACTCTGTTGCTGACGTTGTTCTACCGCCAGTTTCAGGAGTTGATCGAACAGGGCTACGTCTACATCGCCCAGCCACCTCTGTACAAAGTCAAGAAGGGAAAAAGCGAACGCTACCTGAAGGACGACACGGCGCTCGAAGACTATCTGGTCGAACTCGGAACCGAGAATGTCACCGTTCAGGCAGTGTCTGGTGGTGAGCCGATGACCGGCACCTTACTCAAGAATGTCGTCAAGAAGGTACGTCGATTGGAGCGTCTCCTCGATGTCGTCGAGCGCCAGCACAAAAACCGTGATGTCGTGCACGGATTCGTGCGAGATCAACGTATGTCGGCCGAAATTCTCTCCGATCGTGCGGCACTCGATGCAGTGGTGGCGGATGTAACCTCGCGGCTACGCGTCACGGCCCCCGACCTCGATCCGCTGGTGGTGCACATCCTGGACGATCCGGAACACGCCTGTTTCAAGATCGACGTGCGTACACGCATGAATGGCAGTAGCCAGCAGACCGTCATCGACATCCCCTTCTGTCTCTCTCCGGAGTTCGAAGAATTGCGCAAAGTGACCGAGGAGCTGCGTGTCTGTGGCGAACCGCCATTCGAGGTGTTCGAGGAAGGCAAAGCAACGACGAGACAGCCAACCCTGCGGGAGGCCATTGCCTGTATTCTGGCGCACGCACGCAAGGGACTCGATATCCAACGCTACAAGGGGCTTGGTGAGATGAACCCAGAGCAACTCTGGGAGACAACGATGAACCCGGAGACGCGCACACTCCTGCAAGTGAAGATTGAAGATGCGTACGAAGCGGATGAAATCTTTTCGACCTTGATGGGAGATGAAGTGGAGCCGCGCCGCAAGTTCATCGAAGAAAACGCCCTCAACGTGCGCAATCTCGACATCTGATTTGACGCAGCAATCGCATGGATACGACGCTCATCAAAGGCAACCGGGTTCCCGTCAATATCGAGGACGAGGTCCGTCAGTCCTATATGGACTACGCGATGTCCGTGATCATCGGACGCGCGCTGCCCGATGCACGGGACGGCCTCAAACCAGTTCACCATCGTGTGCTCTACGCGATGTACGATCTCGGAAACGACTGGAATCGAGCCTACAAGAAATCAGCACGCGTCGTCGGGGACGTCATCGGCAAATATCACCCCCATGGCGACGTTGCGGTGTATGACACCATCGTGCGCATGGCGCAGGATTTTTCGATGCGATATCCGCTGGTCGACGGCCAGGGCAACTTCGGATCGATCGACGGCGATCCACCGGCAGCCATGCGCTACACGGAAATCCGCATGGCGCGTATCGCCAGCGAGCTACTGGCGGACCTCGACAAGGAAACGGTCGATTTCGTTCCGAACTACGACGAAACGCTGAAAGAGCCGGTCGTTCTTCCGACGCGCATTCCGAACCTTCTGGTCAACGGCTCGGCCGGCATTGCCGTCGGTATGGCGACGAATATCCCGCCGCATAATCTGAATGAAGTGGTCGATGGGTTGATTGCCCTCATTCGGAATCCCGAATTGAGCGTCGACGAACTCATGCAACACATCCCGGGCCCGGATTTCCCAACAGCGGGCTTCATCCACGGGCGCGGTCCGATCCGGGAAGCATACCGGACAGGCAAGGGCATTCTGCAACTACGAGCACGCGCCTCGACCGAAACGAACAAGAAAACGGGACGAGAGTCGATCATCGTTCACGAGATTCCCTACCAGGTGAACAAGGCGAAGCTGATCGAACGGATTGCTCAACTGGTCAACGAGAAAAAGATCGAAGGCATCTCCGATCTGCGTGATGAGTCGGACCGCGAGGGCATGCGCATCGTCATCGAGCTGAAACGCGACGCCAACTCCGACATCGTCCTGAACCAGCTCTACAAGCTGACACCGATGCAGGAGTCCTTCGGCGTAATCATGCTCGCCATCGTCGAGAATCGGCCGAAGCTCCTCAATTTGAAAGAGGCGTTGCAGGTCTTCATCGGACATCGCAAGGAGGTCGTCACCCGCCGCACGGCCTACGAACTACGCAAGGCAGAAGAGCGCCTACACATTTTGGACGGGCTCAAGATCGCACTCGATCATCTGGACGCGGTGATCGCCCTCATCCGTGCGGCAGCCGATCCAGCCGCCGCGCGAGCGGGTCTGGTGGAACAGTTCGGACTTTCCGAGATCCAGGCGCAGGCGATTCTCGACATGCGGTTGCAGCGCCTCACCGGGCTCGAGCGCGACAAGATTCTCGAAGAGCGTGCGCAGGTTCAGAAGCAGATCGAACGATACAAACAGATCCTTGCCGACGAAGCTGAAGTTTACCAGATCATCATCGATGAACTGGAGGAAGTGAAGAAACTGCACGGCGACGAAAGGCGTACGCAAATCGTCGACGAGAGTGGCGATCTCTCCATCGAGGATCTCATTGCAGACGAAGAGATGGTCGTCACCATCTCGCACGAAGGTTACATCAAACGCAGCCCCGTGACCGTGTATCGAGCACAACGCCGCGGTGGACGTGGCAAGATCGGCGCGACGACGAAGGAAGAAGATTTTCTCGAACACGTGTTCGTCGCAACGACGCATACTTTCATGCTCTTTTTCACCACGGCGGGGCGGGTATTCTGGCTCAAGGTGCACGAGATTCCGCAGGCGAGCCGGGCGGCGCGGGGCAAAGCGATCGTCAATATGCTCAACCTCCAGGGCGAGGAAAAGGTTTCCGCGTTCTTGCCGGTTCGATCCTTCGAGGAAGGGAAATACATCTTTTTTGCCACACGGGCGGGTACCGTGAAGAAGACGGATCTCATGGCGTACGCCAATCCGCGCCGGGCCGGTATCATTGCCATCACCCTGGATGCAGGCGATGAGGTCATCGGAGTGCGGCTCACGGACGGTCAGCAGCAGATCATCCTCTCGACACGAGAGGGGCAAGCCATCCGGTTCCGCGAAACCGATGTTCGAGCAATGGGTCGCAGTGCCGCGGGTGTGCGCGGCATCTCCTTGGAAGCTGGCGATTCCGTCGTTGGTCTCGATGTGGTGAATTCGGCGGAAACGCTGCTCATCGTTGCTGAGCGTGGTTATGGCAAACGCACGGCGATGGACGAGTACAGGCTCACCGGACGCGGAGGCAAAGGGATCATCACCATGAGAACGACCGATCGTACCGGCAAGGTGATCGGCGTTCGCATGGTGAGTGACGCCAAGGATGTGATGCTTGTAACCGACGGTGGAAAGGTGATTCGCACACCGGTCCGTGGGATCTCCATCATTGGCCGGAACACTCAAGGTGTTCGGCTGATCGATATCTCAGAAGGGGAACGAGTCTGCGGTGTGGCCACGCTAGCCGAACTGGAAGAGGACGAGGGAGTGGTGAGCGATCCCGCCGAGGGTGGTGGAGAGACTCCTGCGGGCGGCGCGGGCGATCCGGCAGATTGATGCTCGGCCGATCTTACGGTCGTTGGGGAGCGGGCAGATTCGAATTCACCGAGCTGTCCGGCGGCCCGAGCCCCGGAATTCCCGTTCGTTGGATGCGCTGTGCGTTGTCCCCCACTTCGTAGCGCGGCAGAGTTCCCGTTTTCTGCCACACACGGTACGCCAGAGCTGCGGAAAGAACACGGATCGGGTAATCGCGCGGGAGCTGCTGCAGGTACGGCTGAATCGTGGCAAAGTCGCGCGCGCCATACTGTTGCATGATGGATTGCAGTCCGCCGTTTTTCGGCCCGATGTTGTAGGCCAGCAGGCCGAGAAACAGATCCGCGCGCATCTGGGCCAGATAGTGGCGGAGAGTGGCGGCGGCCAGGAAGGCGTTATGACGTTGGTTGAGGGGATCGAGCGCACTGACGCGGAGCAGCCGTTTGGCAACGTCAACCGCAATCTGTGGTGGTGCGGTAATCTGAAAAAGCCCACGACCGCCATCCTTGCTGTCACGCGGGTAGAAAGACGATTCCGCGGCAGCGATTCCCATCATGATTTCGACATCGACTCCAAAGGCCACAGCCGCTTCGCGCACCGTGGGTTCGAAGACACGGGAGCGTTCGAGAAGTTGCTGCCAGGATGACGGGTCCATTCGCCGGTATGCTGCGTACACCTGGTGGGCGATGACGGAGCGCTCGGCTTCAGCGGCGCCACCCATCAGGATTCGGAGTTCCCGCAGATTGGCATCAAAACCCGGTTGTCGTGTCGTCCAGCCCGAGAAGACGAGTAGAGACACGGCCAGGCAAGCAGGCAGCCACGGCGCTTTTGGGGTAATCCGGGAGCGCAAGACTCTCCACAATTTGATGAAAAGGGCGGTAGAGACAGACAGTGCGAGGACGACCGACGCGAATGGCAGCAGACTGCGCCACGGATCGCTCCCTGCAAACCGCATCGCGGCGTGACCCAGCACAATGACGACCGCGGTGAGTGCCGTGAGAACGAGTGCGACCAGTTCGATGGCCAGGAGCGGCCAGTACCAGGAAGACTTTCTCGTAGGACGGCGGCGTCTACGCCGGGGAGAAACGGATTTCCTGGTTTGGCTCAACGTTCCCAGACGACGTACTCATCGAAATCACGCCCAGCCAGGGTAATGGCGTAGGGGCCTGTGATGGCGAAATCGTCGATGAGAGGTTGCTCGTCAATGGCCAGCCGCTTGCGATCTGCTTGCAGAGCGGCGCGGACCTGATCGTCTGAAGGACGATTGGCCCCACGTGCCACACGAATCACGGTAAGCGCCGCCGCAGTTGCTCTGGACATCCTCGTCAAGCACCGGGATTTATAGGAACCGACCACCCGGGATGCAAGGAACGCGAGTCGATTTCGGTTCACCTGTCAGTGCGTAGGGCGGTGCGCTTCGTATTCCGGTGCATGAACCCGGGAAAGAGGGCGCGAACGATATAGCCCGCCCGTATTATACCGGGCACGGTGATCTCGCGCTTTCCTCGCGCCAGCGCCTTGAGAATTGCTGTTACGAGAACATCCGGCTCGATCATCAACCGTTTGGCGACAGCCGGCATCCGGGCGATGGCTTCCTCGTCGAAGAAGGGAGTGTTGATCGCGCCCGGGCAGACTGTGAGAACGTGCACTCCGGCATCCTCCACCTCGTATGAGAGTGCTTCGGCAAGCCCGACCAGTGCGAACTTGCTTGCGGCATAGAGGCTTTCGTCCGGAACAC
This sequence comes from uncultured Binatia bacterium (SeqCode), assembly GCA_964515725.1. GTDB lineage: Bacteria > Desulfobacterota > Binatia > HRBIN30 > HRBIN30 > CAZEWD01. The sequence goes on along the minus strand of CAZEWD010000007.1, from coordinate 17,703 downwards.
CGAGTTTTCCGGCCACCGAGGCCATGAACACGAGCCAACCCGAGCGGCGTGCGATCATCTGTGGCAGCAGCGCCCTGGTCCAGTAGACACTGCCGAAGAAATTGACCGTCATCATTCGCTCAGCGTCGTCGAGATCCCACTGAATGAAGCGACGATGCCGGCCATATCCGGCGTTATTCACCAGAATATCGATCGGCCCGTACTCATCGAGCGCGTGTTGCGCGGCGGCAAAGACCCGTGCACGGTCGGCAACATCACAGGCGAGGACGACCGCTTTGCCACCCGTGTCGTTGATCGTTTTTGCGACACGTTGAAGTTCGTCGAGTCGACGTGCCACGAGAATGACCCGAGCGCCGCGATGCGCCATCTCCAGGGCCAGTCGTTCACCGATGCCGCTCGACGCCCCTGTGATGAGGGCCGTTTTCGCCTCATAGGAAATCAGTTTTGCCATGATTGTCTTTGCCACCGGCTGTTTACGCTACCCGGCGCCATGGACATCCGTCTGCAGCGTTTTTCTGAACTGGATCAGGTCCACCTCATCACCGGTGCGTGCGGCATGATACGTTGCCGCGGCAAGAAGCTGTGCCTCCACGCCGATCTGAATGGATGGGTGTGTGGGAGTTCCGTGACGCAGGCTGCGGATGAACTCGTAATCCTGCACGAGATAGGCGATACCGTACAGATCGGCCAGGCCCGGCGGCGCATTCGGGTGATGTTCGAGAAAGCGTCGCAAGACTTCCAGAGCAGGGACGACTTCCTGGGGACCATCGCCGTATTGGCAAATGATATCGGCATTGAAATCGCCCTCGCAGGCGATGAAGGCGTTTTCGCAAAAGATCTCCAGACGGCGGTTCGAGGGACGTTGCACCATGTTGTGCCACACGTTCACCAGTTGTGCGCGTAAACCACTGACGAACTCCAGTTCAACCGCCATATAGTCTTCGATGCCAGGGTGGCCAGCATGGTTTTGTTCCCAGGCCCGTAGACGAATGGCGGGTCCGAACAGCCACTGCAGGATATCGAGGTCGTGTACACCATGTTCGATCAGGGTACCGCCTGCGGTCAGCGTTGGATCGGCTCGCCAGGCGCTGAAGTGGACGCCACGGATCGGGAACACCTGGTCGTCGCGGAAGATGACGGCCATGGGTTGTCCGGCACGGGGGTCATGCAGGAGGTCACGGATCACCGTGAAGGGCGCTGCATAGCGCAGGACGAGTCCAATCTGTGTTGGAATTCCAGCACGTGTAACAGCATCGGCGATGTCTTGTGCTTCGGAGCAATCCATCGCCAGCGGTTTCTCGCAAAACAGGGCGAGGCCACGCGCGGCGGCTGCTTTGGCAAGGTCGGCATGGAAAGCGGTTGGCGTGCAAATGAAGACGGCATCGACGGGGGATTTTTCAATGAGTTCGAAGCCATCTGCGTAGCGGTACCGGTAATCGTAGAGATCACCGATCATGTTTCGTGTGCGATCGACCGGATCGGCGATTGCGACCAGATCGAGGGAGTCGGGAACTGCCTGATGGATCTGCTGCAAGACAGCGGAGTGGGTGGCGCCGATCACTCCGGCGCCGATCATGCCGAGTCGCACGGTCTTCATTGGGGACACACTAGATGAACGATCGAAGTGACGGCAACGGTACGGAGCACGGCATGGCGACTGGTCTGATCTCGGTGGAGTTGGAAAGGCTGCAAGAACCCATAGCTGAGTCGCTCGAACGATCCTTCCATGGGCAGCCGCCTACGACCCGTGAGTCACGGACACCTGCCCGACCCAGCCAAACTCACGCCGTGCAAGTGGAAGCGGCGGCGGCAGAGCCGAGCAGAAGCGCGCACGCCCGGCCCATGCGTCTGCTGCCGATACGGATGGGGATTAGGTCAGCGGCCCATCCCCAGGACTGTCTGTTCCTGGGAAATTGAGTTCGTCGACGACATCCAGGAGATCGCCGAGTTCGTAGAAATCAACCGTCACAAAATTCGGCAGCCGCTCATCCTCGTGCATGCATTGCAGAGCACGATCCATGAAAAGCGGATTGAAATTCACCCGTCGTGCCAGATTGATACTACCCGTCGGCCTGGTCAGAAAATGGTTCAGGATGAAGAGCGAGTGGGATGGATCGCCGCGGTTCGGCGTGCAAACGAAATCCTGAGGATGCACGAACGAGTAGGGCGTCTCGAACGCGTAATCCCAGACGTAGAGATACCACGGCCGTTCTCCCTGATCCCGATCGCTGAACACCACGAGACGTTTCCCACTCTCGATCATCGCCGACAACGTCGGCCACGGTTCGCCCACGGTCTGCACGTGGACGTAATCAAGGAGTCCGCTGTCGGCAAAGACCGTTTCCGTGTCCGCCGCCGAGACATACGCTTCGAAAATTAGCGTAACGATCTCACGCGGCCTCTCCTCCAGGAAGGTACGGATCTCGCGTAGCGTGTCGACGAGCGGCCTGTGCCCGAACAGCTCACAGTCCGCATGGCAGAGAGTGATCTCTCCGTTGTAGTCGTAGATATCCAGCATCAAGGCACGCACTCCGTCTCGGAGTTGCGTGCTCACGTTGTAGGTCTGGTTCGGACTCTGAAAACCATCCTCGGTGTTTGCCATGGCGTTGTGCGTCGTCGGATAGGACACCTCATCGTAACGACGTTCACACAGTGCCTCGGACCCGTTGCAGGCGGTGTCAGAGCGCGGACATCCATTGATGGCAACGAATAGAGCGGCCACAAGATCTCCTGCGGTCACGCTTCCATTCTCATCCACGTCGATCGGTGCGCAACGCGACGGGTCGCCTTCTCCAAAGATCATCCCTACCGCTCGCGTGATCTCCAGCCGTGAGACACGACCGCTACCGTCGCAATCTCCTGGACAGATCTCGACCGCCCCCACAGGCCGGACGGAGAACCAGATCCCGACCAGTGCGATGGAGATAACGGATCGCATCAACTTCAGAATCGGTGTTTCAGTTCGAATGAAGGCGTTCTCCATGCCCGTGCAGAGGTGTTTCTTTTGCCGGAACGCATACCTTGATTTTTCCCAGACGGACAACCCCGAGGCCGGAGAAGCTCAGCGATCCGTCTCAGGCAGTTCCAGGACTGGTTGAAATTCCTCCCAACCGAAAAGTTCCGGATACTCCACCCAGGGCCCTTCGCAACGGTCGAAATAAACACAACTGCGACAGTTCGGTCCCTTGGCCTTACCCTCCGTCAGGCGATACTCCGTGTAATCGTTGAGCATCATGTCAGCATCGAAGACCGTCGTACGAGGGATGATCAGCTCGGCCACATAGGGCTCGTAACCCGTCATCAAGCAGTATGGGATTGCCTCGGTCATGCAACGCACACCGGCCTGAAGTCCCACATCCAGTCCCTCTTTGACGAACGGCATGACATCCGTCTTTCGTGGCACGAGCCAGGTGGCGTTCTTGGCCGCCGTACCCAGAATATGCACAAAAGCGAACTGATATTGGCGTACACCCAACCCAACCATCAGCCGCGCGAGGTCGGGGAGTTCACGGTAATTCACGGATGTGATGACCGTGTTCATGATCACGAATTGCCCGAGCCGAGCCAGGTTACGAATCCCGTTGACAACCTGCCGGAACGCCCCGGACGCACGTACCAGCTTCTCGTGTGTTTCGGCCGTCGATCCATGAAGCGATAGTGCAAACTCGTTGGCACCCGCGGCAATTGCCTTTTCACAAAATGGCAGATGCGAGAACATGCGGCCATTCGACTGGATCTGCACCGTTTCGTAGCCCATCTCACGGGCAAGACTGACGACATCCAGCACGTTGCTGTGGATCGTTGGCTCTCCGCCCGTAATCACGATGCCTCTTGCTCCCCGCCGCCGCCCATCCTCCAGGTCGGCTCGCATCTGATCGAAAGGACGCGGACCGTACCGGTAGCGTTTGTCTCCCTGCACACAGAAATCACACTTATTGTTACAGGCAAAACCGATCTTGATGTCGATTCGGGACGTATGCATGTGGATATCCGGCCCCTCCACGCTGGGTGGCAGGCGGGATGCCGGAGTTTTCGGGGCTGCGGTTGGCTCTTCGTTTTTGGTGAGATGTTCGACTGGCATATGACCTTTTCTGGACTCTTAAAGGCGATGTGTCAAACATTCATTTTCCATCGTCGGTCATCCACTTTGGGTAAAAAAACTCCCATCTTCCGACGTCGCCAGTCTCCATCTTCAGCTAAAGAACGGAATCCAGCGACCGGGTGGTGATCTCTGCCGTACAATTTGATTTGGCGTTACGCGGAAAGGGATTGGACATGAGGCTGGTGCATACTTCCGATTGGCACCTCGGGCATGATCTCTACAACTTCGACCGGGGGATCGAACACGAGGAATTTCTGGCCTGGCTGCGCCGCCAGCTCGTGGAACTCGAAGCCGATGCCCTCGTTGTGACCGGCGATCTTTTCGATAGCGTTAATCCCCCCGTGGCGGCACAGCGACGCCTGTACCGGTTTCTTCACGACATCACCGCCGATTTGCCGGAGCTGCAAATTGTCATGATTGCCGGTAACCACGATTCGGCAGCTCGAGTCGAATTGCCCGCTCCCCTGCTCGATCCCCTTCGCGTCACGCTCACGGGCGGAATGCCCCGTGCAGGGGGAAAGGTAGCACCGGAACGCGTCCTCACCACATTGCGTGACAGGAGCGGGGCGGCACGGCTCGTGTGTGCATCGGTCCCATACCTCCGCCCGGCCGACCTTCCCCTGGTCGAGTCGGGAGAATGTGCCGTCACCAGACTCTACCGTGAAGTCGTCACCGCTGCGGATTCCCTGCGCGGCCGGCTGCCGTTGCTGGTAACCGGCCACCTCCATATCAAAGGGGCGCAACTGTCGGAGCTCAGTGAACGTCGCATCCTGATTGGTGGGGAAGAGGCATTCTCGGTCGATCTGTTTCCCGAGGCCGTCAATTACGTTGCACTGGGACATCTCCATCGTCCCCAGAGAGTCGGTGGCAAAAAGCATGTTCGCTACGCCGGTGCACCTTTTCCGATGTCGGTAACGGAAAAGGACTACGCCCATTCGATTGTCGTGATCGATTTCGGCGAGACCGATATCGACGAAATCCGCACGATAAGGATTCCACGATCTGTCTCTTTCCTGCGAATTCCCGACTCGGGTGCGGCACCTCTCGAAGAAGTGGAAACCCTGTTGGAAAAAATCGATGTGCCGGAGCTGGACGATGACCGCCGCCCTTTTCTGGAGGTGGCCGTGCGTCTCGAGAGTCCAACCCCCGAACTGAGACGGCGTATCGAGGTGGCCCTCAGGGGTAAACCCGTACGTCTGACACGTGTCGTACGAGAGGGTCTCACGCAGGATCGATGGCATGAATCCGCCGCCGAGTCGGACACGACGCTGGACGAGCTGAGTCCCGAGGCGGTGTTCGTGAGCTGCCACGAGACAAAGCACCACAATTCGCCTTCGGAGGCGCTTCTGAAAGCGTTCCAGGAAATCCTGGCAGATGTGGAAAATCCTGCGGATGGGGAGAACGGTGTCGCATGAGAGTGCTGAAGGTTTCGGGAGAGAATCTCGCGAGTCTGGCAGGGCCCTTCGTGATCGATTTCGAGGCCGATCCACTCCAAAGCGCTGGTTTATTCGCAATCACCGGACACACTGGTTCGGGCAAGTCGACCCTGCTCGATGCCATCTGCCTTGCTCTCTACGATCGTGTGCCGCGCCTGGCGGCGGCGGATCACCGTGCCAGGGTGGGCCGGGAAGGCCCGGATGCTGCCCAGGTCCGATACGCCGATGTACGCGGTATTCTGCGGCATGGTACCGGCTCCGGTTACGCCGAGGTCGAATTCGTGGGGCAGGATCAACGACGCTACCTCTCGCGTTGGGAGGTACGTCGTGCCCGCGGGCGAGCGAGCGGCAACCTACAGGCACAAACGATCACCCTGACGGACGTCGAGACTGGCCAGACGATCGGCGACAAAAAGATGGATACTCTTGTCGAAATCCAGAAGCGCGTCGGTCTCGATTTCGAACAGTTCCGGCGAGCCGTCCTGCTTGCCCAGGGCGAGTTCGACAGTTTCATCCGCGCCGATGTGCGCCAGCGCGCTGAACTCCTCGAGCGGATTACGGGTACCCAGATCTATGCAAAGCTTTCGATGGCCGCTCACCAGAGAGCCAAAGCCGAGCGGGAAAAGCAGGAGAGGCTGCGGATCCAGCTCGACGCCCAACCGGTGTTGTCGGATGCCGATCGTACGGCCGCTGAGAAACGACTTGCTGATACGCACCGGACCCTTCAATTGCGTACCGCTGAATATGAAGCGTTGAGAAAAGCCGTCGAATGGTTTGATCGCTGTGAACACCTGACGAAAGTGGTGAACGAAGGCGAACGGGCACTCGTGGAGGCACAGAGAGCCGACGACGCAGCAACCGGTGATCGGCAGACTTTGGATCTCGCACAGAAAGCCTTCGGATTGCGCGCAGAGATCGAAGCGGCCGAGTCGGCACGCCACCGTACGGAACAGCTATCCGTAGACCTGGATTCGGCCCTGAAACGACACGCAAGTCTGGAGAACACCCACACGGAAGCACTCGCCGCGGAAAAGGAAGCCCAGGAGACAAGTCGCAAGGCCCGTGCTGCCTACGATGAGATAGGACCCTTGCTCGACGAAGCAAAGGAGTTGGACACTCTGATCGGACAGGCTCGGTCGGACCGAGAAAGTAAAATCCGTGAGTGTGAAAAGGCCGTTTCCGACCACCACGCTGCAATGGCCAGGCATTCGGCAGCACAGGAGCAGTTGGATGCAGCAGTCAATGAGTCGAATGCCACTGCTGTCTGGCTGGAAAACAACGGGGCCACCAGAATCCTTGCCGAACGACTCGAGATGGTTCAGGGCGACTTGCAAAGCATGACGAAAGTCACGCAGGAAATCGATGAACAAAGCACACTGGTGACTTCGCAAGATCGTGACGCGGAGAATGCCATTCAACAGCGTTCGATCGCCGAAACGGATCGAGAGGCGTTACTTCGCTCGATCGAGCGCCTCGAAACGGAACTCTCTCCGCTACGCGACGAAATAGCTACCGTGAATCGGCCTGCGCTGGACAAGACTCGTGAAGCGCTGCAGGAGCTACGTACCGCTGGAAAAAACGCGCGTTTTGCAGCAAGGGAACTGGTACGCCTCCAGGGTTCGCTCCAGGAGAATGGCCAGGAAAGCGCCGACTGCAGGAGTAAGGGGACCACCGCGGAACAAACCCTCGACGCCATTGCGGTCGAACTACCCGTTGCCCGGGCGCGAGTCGATGAAGCTCGCCACGGCCTGCTCCGCTCCGAGGCATCCGTCAGCGAACAAGCCGAACACCTCCGTTCGTTTCTCGAACCCGAACAGCCCTGTCCCGTGTGCGGTGCAACAGAACATCCATTTGCTACCGAGAGCAGGATCCTCGATGAGCGACTCGAAGAAGATCGTGCACGCGTCGCTGAACTGCAACAGAGTTTCGATGAACTCAATGCGCGCGCAGCGCGGGTGAGCGCCGAACGGGATGCGTCGAGAGCGGAACTGGAACGTCTCCAGAAGGCTCGCGTGAATATCGAGACCCGAATCCTCGAGTGGACCGGTTCCTGGGACAACGCCGTCGCTGCCATAGAACGATCCGCTCCGGTTGCGGGGATGGAGATACCTGCCTTGCCTGCGCTCCCCGTGACACCTGACACGGATGCCGCGTTCGATCACTTCGAGAAGATGATCTCTTCGAGGTTGGAGGCCGTTACAGCCGACATTGCCTCATTCGACGAACATATCGCTCGATTGAACGCCCTCGAATCCGCACGTCAGCAGGAAGAACAGCGAAGCCAGGAGTTACGCGTGCAGATTGACGAGTGGACGAAACGCGAGGCCCTTTGCCGTGGTAAGGCAGATGCAGCACGGTTGTTGATTCAGGAAAAGACCGCATCGCGGGATGCGATTGGACAGCGACTCGATACGGCCCTGGGGGGTGCCGTGCCAGATTGGCGAAATCGGTTGAGGAAAGATCCATCCGCACTCGATCGGTTGTGCATCGACTCAGCCCGGCAATGGTCGGAACGGAGCGCTCGTCTGGAAGTGCAGCAACGCCAGGTCGCTTCGCTTCAAGCGGAAGTTGCCGGACTGGCTGCTTCTCTCACAGCAACAAGTGCGCAGGTTGAGTTGGTCGAAGAAGATGTCAGAGGAGCAACGGCGCGATACGATGAATTGCAGGCGCGGCGTAAGACCGTAATCGACGGGAGACCCGTCAACGACGTTCGCACGGAACACAAGAATCGTGTCGAGATGGCCGAAAACGATGAGAGGCGGGCCGTTACCCGGCGTACAACGGTTGCCACGGAGCTCACTGAGGCTCGGACCCGGGAGGAAGCTCTCCAGCAGGCGCACAGAGAGGCGGTCAATGTTCTCTCACAGGCAGAAGGAAAATTGACGGATCGCCTCGCCCGAGCTGGTCTCTCGCATGAAGCTGCGACGGTGGCACTCACGAAAGGGGAAGCCTGGTGGAACGCGGAAAGCAAACGACTCGAAGGGCTGCGCCAGGCGGTGGTTGCAAGCTCTGCCGCTCTCGAAGAACAACGCCGCACTCTGGCGCAACATCGAGGGAGTGGGCAGCCGGACGCGGATCGCGAGACAACGATGCAAAACTTCACGGTGGCAAGAGAGGCACAGCAGTTGGCGACCGACGAATATGCAGAGGCACAAGCTGTGATCAAGGCGGACGATCATGCTCGTGCCAGTGTCGCGGATCTGCACAAAGAACTTGCTGCGCACTCGGCTGCCGCTGCGATCTGGTATCAGCTCGACGAAATCATCGGTTCTGCCGACGGGGCCAAATTCCGCGGCTTCGTCCAGAGACTGACTCTCGACCACTTGTTACGGCGGAGTAACGGTCATTTGAAAGATCTCGCGCCGCGGTTCCATCTCGAATGCGTTCCCGGCGGAGATCTCGCGCTCCAGGTAGTCGATCGGGATATGGGTGATGAAGTGCGCGGCGTTCACAATCTCTCCGGCGGTGAGCGTTTTCTCGTGTCGTTGGCGCTTGCACTTGGTCTGGCCAGTATGTCGACCAGCCAGGGGCTCAAGGTCGAAACACTATTCATCGATGAAGGTTTTGGTGCATTGGACGATAGGAGTCTCGCAATGGCTGTCTCTGCACTCGAATCGTTGCAGTCCACAGGACGCAAGGTGGGAGTGATCTCGCACGTTTCAGAGTTGAAAGAGCGTATCGGTGTCCAGATCCAGGTCAGTCCGTGCGGTGGAGGACGGAGCGAGATCGAGGTGTTGCGGGCGTGATTTCTCAAACAGCGGAGATGGTGGCCGACGGGCATCCTGACAAATTCTGCGACCAGGTAGCAGATGCGGTGCTGGATGCTTGCCTCGTTGAGGATCCAGGGGCTCGTGTTGCAATCGAGTGTCTTGCCAAGGGGGATCTGCTCGTCATCTGCGGAGAGCTGACATCGACTGCGCAAATCAACTTTGAAGCGATTGCCCGTGACATCTGGACACGAAAGATCGGCTACGGGCGGGAAGATGTGTTGAAGGTCATTACCCAGGTGACCGAGCAGTCACTGGAGATTGCACGCGGCGTCGACGAAGACCTGAATCCACATGGCCGGGGTGTCGGAGCAGGTGACCAGGGCATCATGGTAGGGTACGCGACAAATGAGACGGACAGCATGATGCCGCGTGAATATGAACTGGCGCGCAGACTTGCCTGGCGACTACGTGAGGTCCGCCTGAACGGAGAGGTGCCGTGGCTGCTTCCGGACGGCAAGACACAGGTGAGTATCGTCGATGATCAGGTCGTGAGTGTCGTAATTGCAGCCCAGCATCGGGCGGAAATTTCCATCGAAGATGTACGCAAAACCATCCGGACGACCGTGATCGACCCGATTCTTGGCAGCGATATCCCGCACGTTGTCATCAATGGAACCGGCAGCTTCATTCTCGGCGGACCGCAGGCAGACGCGGGTGTAACGGGTCGTAAAATCGTGGTGGATGCCTATGGCCCGCGCGTACCCGTCGGCGGAGGTTCCTATTCAGGGAAGGACGCTACCAAAGTCGATCGCAGCGCCGCCTACATGGCACGTCATATCGCCAAAACTGCCGTTGCTTGCGGAGTCCGGCATTCCAGCGAGTGCACGGTTCGCATCGCGTATGCCATCGGACAGCACCAGCCCGAGATGCTCACCGCGGTCAACCAGAAGGGAGAAAATCTGGTGCCGTGGGTGAAGGAAACATTTCCGGATCTGTCGCCGCAGCACATCATCGATCGTTTTGCCCTGCGGCGTCCGTCGGGATGGAACTACCTGCAAACAGCGACTTACGGCCACTACGGGCGGAAGGAATTCCCGTGGGAGTAAACCGTTACGGCCTGAAAGCGGAATCTTGAAAGAGACGGAGCGTCCACACTGGCGGTGGACGCTCCGTAAACTCATGAGAAGCGCCGGCTCTCTTCGGAAAGCCTCTGTGACCTACGCCCCGAGCTTGCTGGGCAGCCGATTACGAATGATGGATTCGGCTTCCGCCATGATCCGGTCGATGAGTTCCTTCACCGTGGGAATGTCGTGGATGAGACCCGCCACCATGCCGCAACTCCAGGCACCTGCATCCAGAGTTCCTTCACGCATGATCTTCGGATAGACGCCGGCCACCTCGAAAATGATGTCGGAAAACTGGAGATTGTCGCCCAGCTCTTTTTCCTTTTTCAGAAGCCGGCCGACCGCTTCGTTGTACATGACCCGTTCCGTATTGCGCAGCGGCCGCATGATGAGCCGTGTATCGAGCTCACTGGCAGCAACCAATGCTTCTTTCACGTTCTGGTGAACCGGCGCCTCTTTCGTGGCGATGAACCGTGTTCCCATGTTGATGCCTTCCGCCCCCAGTGACAGCGCCGCGACCAGGGACCGCCCATCCGCCATGCCACCTGATGCGACAAACGGAATCTTCAATTCCTCCGCCGCACGCGGCAGGAGAATGAAATTCGGCACGTCATCTTCGCCCGGATGTCCACCGCACTCGAAACCATCGACACTTACAGCGTCACAGCCGATCGACTGTGCCTTCAGCGAATGACGCACCGAGGTGCACTTGTGGATCACCTTGATGCCAGCGGCTTTCAACGCCGGCAGAACCTGTTCGGGATTGCGCCCCGCGGTCTCGACAACTTTCACGCCGCCATCGATGATTGCCTTCACCATACCCGAGTAATCCGGTGGCGAGAGCGCCGGCAGAAAGGTCAGGTTTACGCCGAATGGCTTATCCGTCATCGTGTGGCAACGGGCGATCTCCGCTGCCAGCTTCTCGGGTGTTCCGAGCGTGAGTCCGGTAATGATGCCCAGACCACCGGCGTTGGATACTGCCGACGCCAGCTCTGCGAAGCCAACGTAGTGCATGCCGCCCTGAATGATGGGGTGTTCGATTCCGAATAACTCCGTGATCCTCGTCTTCATGGGTTCTCCTTACTTGCGCGGTCCGGCCGCATCATTGCCATGCGATAAAACACACATCCACATCGAGGTCGATGCATTTGAGGCTGAATTGTGACGTTGGCACGGCCCTGTCTAGACCGTAGAGAGATGTCTGTCCGTGTGGGGACCGGACCGTACATGAGTGTGCACTGGCGTCCGGTTTCAGACCGCGATAGTCAACGAGCGGGCGCCGGGACTCGAATACATTGCCTGCGCCGGCGTGAGATCAGTTCAGTTCCTCGGGAAGGAGTTCTCCATGTACGAAACTCTCCAGTTCGTTCGCAGCGGCAATGTGGCACGGATATGGTTGAACCGGCCAAAACGACTCAACGCGCTCAACTCACTGGCCCTTGAAGAGATCGTGTCTGTCTGTGACGAGATCCAGAAAGCACCCGACATCCAGGTCGTTGTACTGGGAGGCCATGGTTCGTCGTTTTGTGCCGGCGCGGATCGTAAGGATCCCCCGATTCGTCCGACCAAAGCTACAGGACAGGGTGCGCGTTTCCGCCGCTACGCCTCGCAGATCGGCCGCCGTGCAACACAGGCCCTCGAGGAATTGGATGCAATCACGATTGCACGACTGCACGGATACATTATCGGGGGCGGTGTGGCCCTGGCCGGAGCCTGTGATCTGCGCGTTGCAACCGCAACGGCACAATTCCAGGTGCCCGAGGTGGATCTCGGCATTCCGCTCGGCTGGGGAGGTGTTCCCGTGCTGGCCCGCCTCGTCGGTGTGGCACGTGCCAAGGAGATCATCCTTTTTTGCGATCGCTTCGACGCTGCCACCGCCGAACGGTTTGGTCTCGTCAATCGTGTCGTGGCCGAGGCCGATCTCGATCGGGCCGTAGATGAGTGGGCCGACCGGCTAGCTGCCAAACCCGACGCTGCAGTCCATATGACAAAGGCGCAGTTCCGCGCCTACGGCAGGCGCGATTTCCTGGGGGATTTCAGTGAGGCGGATGGGGATCTGCTGACCGGATCGATCGGCGATGATCCGAGTCGCTTTGCCTTCGGCTCTGGTGGCGGAGGCAGGAATTCCTGAACACACGGGGCAGGTTGTCCGTGAATCGAAAAGAAGTCCCATCCCGTAGCGATACGGGAGATCAGGGACGGCAGAACGGAAGGCGAACATGAAGATCGATGCATTCGGTTCCAGCCTGGAGCTGGGGCGCGCAGCACAACGGGCGCGCGATTTTGCCCGGATGGGGTACGACGGCCTGTGGTTGGCAGAAACCGGACGCACGGCGTACCTGAATTGTGCCGCCGCAGCGCTGGCTGCACCGGAACTTCGTATCGGCACAGCAGTGGCGACAGCCTTCCCTCGCAGTCCGATGGTAACGGCACAGATCGCCTGGGAATTGGCCGACGCCACGGGTGGCCGATTCGTCCTGGGCCTCGGAACGCAGATCAAGGCACACATCGAGCGTCGCTTTTCCACTGTGTATGATCGCCCGGGAGCTCGTCTACGGGAGTATGTTCTGGCGCTACGCGCCATCTTTCGTGCCTTTCAGGGCCAGGAACGCCTCAACGTTCAAGGAGAGTTCTACAACGTCAGTCTGCTGGGCATGTGGAGTCCTGGACCCATCGATCATCCGGACATTCCCATTTACCTCGCTGCCGTACGGCCGTGGATGTTGCGTGCCTGTGGCGAGGTTGCGGATGGCATCCACGTGCATCCGATGCATTCACGCAAGTTCATCGATGAGGTCATTCTTCCCCGTGTGGCGGCAGGAGCAGCCAGGGCAGGACGTGATCCAAAAATCGTCAAGCTGGCGTGTCCGGTTTTAACGATCGTCGGGGACACCGAGGAAGAAAGAATCGAGTGGCGCCAGCGCGCCCGTTTCCAGATTGCCTTCTATGGATCCACTCCGGCCTACAAACATGTCTTTGAGCTGCACGGGTGGCACGGAGTCCCGGAACAGCTCACGCAACTGCAACGTCAGGGGAATCTCACAGCCATGGCGGATCTCATCACCGGCGAAATGCTCGAGGCTTTTACCGTCACCGCTACGTGGGCAGAACTACCCGCAACCATTGCTGCCAGGTACAAGGGGATTGCCGACAGTCTGCTGTTCTATTTTGCGAGTGAGATCTGGGAGAAAGGCCCAGCTTTCATGGAACGCTGGCAGGATGTGATCGCGCGAACGAAGCTGCTTACCTCAGCGGAGCCGTCATAACATTGCTGCGCCATCGGTTGGTCCAGGCTGGTTGCCTACTCACCCCTATACACACAGCCGGAGGTACAGGTCTCACAGACCACAACCTTGCATAGACCCGGCAGAACGGGCTTCAGCCGGGTCCAGATCCAGCGTACCAGATTCTCGCTCGTTGGGTTCTCGAGTCCTTCTACGTCGTTGAGGTAATTGTGATCGAGCTGGTCGAGGATCGGCTGAAAGGCCACCTTGAGGTCAGCGAAGTCGACGATCCACCCTTCCGGCTGTTGCACCGGCCCTCGTACGTGGACCTCCACTCCAAACGAGTGCCCGTGCAAACGCCGGCACTTATGACCCTCTGGCAGGTTCGGCAAGAAGTGCGCCGCTTCGATCGTGAATTTCTTGAAAATTTCCATCGTGTTGCTGGCGCCAGCATAGGCAATCTGCGCCGCGATGTCGCGGGGGCAAAGGACTTCCGGGCATCCGATTCGAGGGTGGGTCGGGAATCGTACAACGAATCACATCGCGAGATCGGAGCACCGGGACAGAGTCCGATTCTCGCGGTTCTATCTGCGCCAGCGATCGAGCAGGATGATTGTCCAGGTCGACAGAACGAAGGGGGCGGTCAGAGCGGGGATGCCAGCAAGCTGAAATCCTCGGAGAAGCAAGACGGAGAGTACCATTCCTCCCAACGTCACCATGACGTTATTGCGAAAGGTATCCCCCAGGGCGATGCCAACCAACACACCATTGAAACCGAAGATCCCTGCATCGACGAGGCTTTCCGGATAACTGAGGCCACGGGCCACCACCAATCCCATCGCCGAGCCGATCCACGCCCAGGCGGCCGCCTGTCTGGAGTGGAAGATCAGGCCAATCAAAAACAGGATTCCTGTGATCCAGGATTCCTGAAACATCACTTGCCCCAGACCGCGTAGGATCACAGCAAGATCGCCGTGGACTTCTGAAACGCTTTCGAATCCCGCAGGCTCCAGTCCCAGGATGTTACCAACTGCCAGCATGATCCATGTCGATAGAACAAACGGCATCGTCAAGGGCGGAAGCGAGTCTGCACGGCGCAGCATGCGGCACATGAGAATCGATGACAGTGCGCTGCCCAGAACGATCAACAGACCACAACTCACTCCAAGCGAGTACGTAAAACTCAGTGCAATCCCGACCAGAGCGCTGTTGAAACCGTACAACCCGTGCGAAATGTCGTCTGGATCGAAGGCACGGAGTCGGGCGGTCATGATGCCGGAAAAGGCGCCTATCACCGCACCGAACGCCATCGAGCGCGAATGCGCACAAAGACCTGCCAGGAACAGCGCCCCGGTGAGGGCGCTTTGCTGGAGCATGATCTGCCCCAACCCGGTGAAAAATCCGGCAGACATATGTTTCAGGGGGAATGGACCCAAACGGTGTCTCCGACCGGCACGGAACCTTCCGAAATAGGATGGGAAATCCCGGTCAGGGAGCCTCTTTCAAGGCGCGGCCATCGCTATCGAGGCGGGGGCGCGAGATGGTCCACCGCCTGAGGATCTCTGCCGTTTGTTTGTCCTCTTCGTTTGCCAGCAGCTCGAACAGCTTGGTGCAGACATCCATGCGTTCTTTGCATTGGAAGGACCGCGGCCGTTCTCCGATGAGGTCGTTCTGGCTCACAAAATCGACCACGGGACACACGCCGCAAAAGGGTTTGTTCCAGCAGTCAGAGCACATCGGTTGTGTGTCCAGCAAAGACGCCGAAGCGATGGCGCGAACCGTCGGATGGCGCAGCATCGCCGGGACCGTCAGATCACCAACGCGTCCCAACTCGAACAGGGGATCGCCCATGGCGTCGACCATTCGAGCTTCATCACACGGAAAGACACGTCCATCGAAGTTATAGGCGACCTGGCCGGTTCCCGCTCCGCAGGGCGACTGGATGTCCACAAAGCCCGGGTCGTCGGGGGTGAGGATCTTCGTCAAGAAGATGGACGCGGTGCGTTCGATCATCTCGACACCTCTGCGGTTCAATTCGAGGATGTAGTCGAGAGCCCTGCGGTAGTACGCGAGATATTCCTCCGGCGTATAGCCGATGAGTTGCCAGGCATCACGGGCAAACCCCGACGGGTTGAGTGGCCGCAGGTGGATCGTCGTCAGGCCACGTGCTGCATATTCGTCGATGACCTCACGCCACGCCTCCAGCGTGCGCCGGGTCGTCGTCATGATCGCATCGATGTGCCACAAACGCGGATCTCGCCCCAGTTCCACGTAGCGCCGGTTGAAGTATTCGATCCAGCGAACGACCTCGGCATGCGCACTGCCGTATTTCCACCTGCGATTTGCGTCGTGTACATGGGCGGGACCATCGAGGCTGGTGCAGACCAGCACGTCGTTGGCGATGAGCCACTCGGCCTTTTCCTCGGTCATCGCAGTGAAGTTGCTCACCAGGCTGAAACTCACACTCTTGCCAGCGCGAACAGCGCGGGCGCGGGCGGATTCCACCACCTGGCGCAACCGGTCGAAGTTGAGCAACGGCTCACCACCCTGGAACTCGAACGTGATGGATGGGGAGGGGCTGCGCAGCGCCATTTCGACGACCTTTTCCGCCGTCTCCGCACTCATATCGACGCCCGAACTGTCCGCGGTCTCGCGTGACACCTGACAATAGGAACAGGTCTGATTGCAGCGCAGTGTGAGCACAAGGATATGCAAGTGTGGCCCGCGGTGGACATGGTAGTTACGATGCGCCAGCTTCCCTGCCAGGGCCCCGAGGTCGAGACCATCCCGCAGCAGTCCTTTGCTCTGTGCTTCAGCGAATCGGGGATGTCCGGCGGTGATGGAACCTGCCAGGAGATCTTCGAATTCGGGTTCGTTCAGAAATATCCACTCACCGGCATCCGTGGTGACCAGGACCTTCCCGGCAATGTGGCCCCAGCGGAAATAGCCCAGATGTTCCGCTTTGAGCTGTGGCTGTTTTACGTCGATTTTCCGGTGTTCGATCATGGGGTTTCTCGTCTGTTGGATTCTCGTGATCGTTTATTCCCTATCGTGGTTGGCAGTCCATCAAGGGTTGCCGGGAGCCGTGCCGGACGGATTTGCCTCGGTGATCCAACGGACCAGATCCGAGGTGCGGTCTCCTTCTCCCTCCGGCGCCAGACGAGCTGCCAGGGCGTGGGCCAGTGCGGTTACCGGTTCGGCCGGTAGTGTGGTCACGGCATGCGAAAACCCCAATCCGCCCGCCACGAACCAGGCTTGTTGCGGGACCTCGCCGGCAGGCCACACGAACAACTCGAGCGTGGCACCCGAGCTATCTGTCAGTTGCGTGCTCACCTGATAGGGCGGTTTGATCCGAAGTTGTTCGATGGCCCAGCCGGGAATCAATTCATCACCGACACGCAGCGGCCCGATCTCCATGCAGGAGTGGCGCACGGGCTGGCGGGAGAATTGTTCGAGTTCCGTGATCCGGCGGGCCGCCACGGTGCGTAGTTCGTCGCCGGCACCGACCTCATCGGCGAAACGTTGAACGAGATCCTTGGGTGAACGGTCGAGCGGCGAGAAATCCGTCGTACCGTACAGGTCCACGTACCGATCGTGGATACTCGGACAAATAGCTTCCGCAGGGCAACGACTGCACGGGTCCAGCGGATGATGCCGGCCGCCGGAATATCCTTCGACATGGCGATACTCGCCGTCATCCTGGTGGTGGAAATACGACTCCGTCCCCAGGAGCGAAGCGACTTCGACCGTTCGATGCGCGTACCGGCCGAGGCGACAGAGAGGAAAGTTCTCGAACAGCATATCGACGCCCAAGGCATTGACTTCCTCTGCCAGCCCTTCCGCGTCGAACTCCCGGAATGGGAACGCCGAGCGCATCTCTGCAGCGCGTCCATCGAGTACGAGAGCCTTGAATCGAAACGTGGCGTTGATACCGGGGAAACGTTCCTTCACGAGGCGTGGAACCTCGACCACCGTGGAGAGATTTTCACGGCAGACGACGATGTTGAACATAACGATGAGACCATGGGCAGCGCCAAGTGCCTCGATCCGTTTGAGTGCTTCGAGTTGATGGCGCAGGCTGGTACTGCGGCCTGTGACATTTTTCGA
>CAZEWD010000006.1:21567-26583 GCA_964515725.1 uncultured Binatia bacterium (SeqCode) | reverse complement strand
TGTGGGACAGCCACACGGGAGCTTGTGGGACGGAGCTTGTGGGACAGCCACACAACCAACCTCACATAATTCCCTGATATTTTACATACTTACAGCATCGCATCTGGGCATGAGTTGCGTCATGCAGATAGACTGCACCGTCTGGTTGGATGATCAGGCGACCCGCGCCGAGTTACGTCTCTGTACAGATTGCCGTGCCGCTGTTCGATCCAACGGAAGACCACGCGGGTTTGTGAGTTTGATCGTCAGATCTTTCTCACCCCGGTTGGCCGGGAAATCTGGTGCCTGGATTTTTGAAGATGCCCGCCATGTTGCCAGCAAGCGCAGGAATCTGCCTGTTTGCAAGAATACGGTCAGTTGCCTGTTTGTTATGGTTGCCGCGTCTCGCGCTGCCGTTCCAGACGGCGCACCTCATTGTCGTTCCCAACCAGGACCAGATCGGCAATCCCGAGGAACAGCCCGGTGCCGACGACTCCGGGAATCGCACGGATGGCGTCTTCGAGACGCTGGGGTTCCTCGATCGGCTCGATTGCACAATCGAGGACGTAGTTGCCGCTGTCGCTCAGGAAGGGATGGCCGTCGAGTTGGCGTATGCTCGGCCGACATCCGAGTTCGGTGAGTCTACGCCGGCAGAATGCCACGGCAAAGGGGAGCACCTCGACCGGCAGGCGCCCGCGGCTGCCAAGCTGGGGGACCAGTTTGTCACGACCCACCAGAATCACCTCACAACGGGATACGGCAGCAACGATTTTTTCCCGGACGAGCGCACCACCGTATCCCTTGATGAGATCGAGTCGCGGGTCGACCTCGTCAGCGCCATCGATCGTAATGTCGATGGTGTCGACGTCGTTGAGATGGACCAGGGGAATTCCGAGTTGCCCCGCTAATTGTGCTGTGGCCTCCGACGTCGGCACGCCACGCACGCGCAGGCCATCGGCCACCCGTTTTGCAAGCACACGTACAAAGGCACTGGCCGCCCGTCCCGTACCAAGCCCTACCACCGAATTGTCCGCCACGAGGTCGACTGCTGCTTGAGCAATCTTTTCGAGAATCGCATCGCTGCTCATCATTCCCCCAAACCGATCTGTCCCACGACACCGAGGATGAAGGCCCCTTCTTATGTCATGCACGGCAGAGGAGCGAGGGGTCTCCGCTCTCGATATCCGTAAGCTCTTCACGCTGCGACCGGACCGCGCGCGATTCAACCAACGCACAGCAGAGTCTGCGACACAGGCCACCACCCTCCGGTCTGATTGTGCTTTCCGTTGCCGAACTTTAGAATCCAGCCCCCATGACGCGCTGGCCGAAGATCGGGAACGGGCACCGGCCCGCCCTGCCGGCAGACGAGCTGCGGCGGCGGCGTCTGGAAGCATGGATCATCGCCATCACGGGCACCATCTTCCTCGCCTACACGCTGCTCGAAACCCGCCTGGGGCATTTCAGCAGCAGTGGCTCCCCCTCCAGCAACATCATCTTCTTCCTGTTGATCAACCTGAACGTCCTGCTGCTCGTGCTGCTCGTCTTTCTGGTCACGCGCAACATCTTCAAGTTGGCGTTGGAGCGGCGCCGCGGCATTTTCGGATCCCGCCTGCGCACGCGGCTGGTGCTCGCCTTCGTTTCCCTCACGCTGGCACCGAGCATCCTTCTTTTCCTTGTGGCACAAGGCTTTCTCACCACAGCTTTCGATACATGGTTCAACGTCCGCGTCGACGAAGCACTGCGAGGTTCACTCGAAGTTTCGCAGAGCTACTATCAGTTCGCCGCCAACAATGCGCTGCACTTCGCACAGGAGGTGGCCCGCCAGACGCAACCGAAACTGCCGGTATCGCCACAACGGCGGTCCGACCTGCAGGACTACGTTCAGCGCAAGAGGGTCGAGTTTGGTCTGGTTGGATTGGAGATCTTCGGCAAAGATGGCGCCAGCCTGGCCCGCGCTGAGGATCCAAACGTAGCCGGTCTACCCGCACCACCAAACGAAGCGATGCTACGCCTTCGGAATGGGAAAGAATTTGCCGAGACACAACGATTCGGCAAAGCGGACGTCGTTTCGGCCGGGGTGGCGATCCGCGACTCTACCGAAGCCGTGCTGGGGGGTGTCGTCGTGGCGTACCTGGTACCGCGTAGCGTCAGCCAGGAAGCACGCACCATCGCGCGGTCCTACAACGAATACCGCCAGCTCGCAGGCCTCAAACAGCCGATCAAGAATGGCTACGTGCTGACCCTGGCACTGATTACCCTGGTGGTCGTCTTTTCAGCCACCTGGTTCGGAATCCGTCAGGCCAAGAGTATCACCACCCCGTTGCAGCAACTGGCAGAGGGAACGCGAGAGGTAGCCCAGGGCAACTGGGCCCATCGCATCGAGGCTCCTGCAGATGAAGATACGGCGGTCCTGGTCGACTCCTTCAACCAGATGACCGCAGAGCTCGAACAGATCAATTCGGAACTGGTGAAACGCCGCAAATACCTCGAACGAGTCCTGGCCAACATTGCCGCAGGCGTGGTTTCACTCGATGAAACCGGTGGCGTCACCATGCTGAATCGGGCAGCCGAGCGGATGCTGGGACTTCGTCTGGCACAGATCCGCAACGAGAACTGGCGCGATGCCTTCGCCCGGTCCGACCTGCGGAAGGTCAGCGAGGTCATTGCCGAAATCGTCCAGGATCCCGATCGAGAGGTGGAGCGTCAGATCAAATTGACGGGTGGTGAACAGATCGTCACAGCGCTGGTGGCAGCCACCTCATTGACCGACGACAATGGGGTGCAACGTGGCATCATGTTGTTCCTGGAGGATGTAACGCATCTCCTGCGTGTGCAGCGCATGGAAGCATGGCGAGAGGTGGCACGCCGCCTGGCACATGAAATCAAGAATCCCCTCACGCCCATCCAACTCTCTGCCCAGCGATTGCAGAAACGCTACCTCCACCAACTCCCGGCAGCAGAGCGCGATGTGTTCGACGAGTGTACGACCACCATCGTACGCCAGGTGGATGAGGTAAAGAATCTGGTCAACGAATTCTCCAGTTTCGCGCGCCTGCCATCGGCTGCTCTCATGCCGAACGACCTCAACGGCGTGGTGGAGGAGGCACTGCGTCTCTATAGGCAGGCGCATCCCGACATTCATTTCAACTGTGAAATGGCAAAGCAGTTACCCACCATCGAATTCGATCGGGAGGCGATCAAACGCGTCCTGATCAATCTGCTCGACAACGCGGTAGCGGCCTGCCGTTCGATGCCGCAACCAGCAGCAGAAGGGTCGTCCATCGATGTCGAGACGAGCTACCTGGCACCGCGTGGCGTCGTCCGTCTGGAAGTCGCAGACAACGGTCCGGGCATGACCCGTGAGGTCAAACTGCGGCTCTTCGAACCCTACTTCTCGACCAAAAGGGACGGCACGGGCCTTGGGCTCGCCATCGTCTCGTCGATTTTGTCCGACCACCAGGCATACATCCGGGTGCTCGATAATCAGCCGCGTGGGAGTCGCTTCCAGATCGACTTCCCGCTACGGCAAGAGCAACCAGTGCGCACTGCGTCGCGCACCTGAGGAGAACAGGCAATGGCTACTGTATTGGTCGTCGACGACGAGCCGCAGATCCGTTCGTCGCTGCGCGGCATTCTGGCGGAAGAAGGGCTGCGCGTCATCGAAGCACAGGACGGGCGGCAGGCACTCGACCTCGTACAGCGGGAACACCCCGAACTGGTGATTCTCGACATCTGGATGCCAGAGATGGACGGTCTGGAGTTCCTCGAAGCTCTGAACGGCGGAGCCGATGCTCCTGCCGTCATCATGATCTCAGGGCACGGGAACATCGAGACGGCGGTGAAAGCAACAAAGCTCGGCGCCTTCGATTTCATCGAAAAACCGTTCTCCCTGGAAGGACTGTTACGCGTGGTCAATCGCGCGCTCGATCACAAGGCTCGCGGCAAAGAACGCCATCCATCACAGAACGATGACGCCCCGGGTGGGCAGACGTTGGATCTTCAGACGCAAGAGGGCAGCGCCGCCTGCCCGGAACGCACCCTGGCACGTAGCGTCGTTGCCAGCGGGGTAGGCCTCCACAGCGGAGGCAAGACCGGTCTGATCCTTCAGCCCCTACCACCGGGCAGCGGTATCCAGTTCACGAGTCTTTCGGCAGAGGACACCGTTCCGGCACACCTGGATTACGTGGACTCCACGGGCTACGCGACAACGCTGCACCGCAACGGGGTGACGGCCAAGACGGTCGAGCACCTGCTGGCGACACTGCATGCATACCGGATTTCGAATCTACTGGTAAAAGTCCAGGGGGAAGTGCCCATCCTCGACGGGTCGGCACTGGAGTTCTGCCGGTTGATCGAAAGTGCAGGACTCGTCGATCAGGGTGGGATGTTGCACGAAATCGTGCTGCGGGATCGGATTCAAATCGGCCAGCCGGATGGGGAGTGTATCAGCATCGAACCCTTCGATGGCTTCGAGATCAGCTACACCTTGAAGTACCCGTATCCGGTGGGCACCCAGGAATACACCTACACCTATCGCGGCCCGGAGAGTTTCCGCGAGGAGGTGGCTCCCGCCCGCACCTTCGGCTTTCTCAAAGACATGAAGCAACTGGCGACCATGGGTCTGGCCACCGGCGGACGTCTGGACAACTGCATCCTCATCGACGACGAGAAAGTGGTGAACACCACTCTACGTTTTCCCGACGAATTCGCACGACACAAGATCCTCGACATCATGGGTGACACCTACCTGCTCGGACGGCCCTTGCGTGGCAGGATCACGGCGCGCATGACCGGTCATTCCGATAACATCGAGTTGCTTCGATCCATCCGCGAAGGAATGCCCAGGACCGACTGAAGGCGGATACAGCCGCCAGCCTTACGCTGCACCCGGCGTGTCACACCGTGCCGCACCGGCCAACTGTCAGTACTGGGCGACGACGACTGTGGAGAGACCGCGGTGTGTCTTTTTGATCTCGTGTGCCGCTTTCTGAGCGGCGCTCCGATCCGAATAGCGGCCCACGGCTACACGATAGACTG
>CAZEWD010000006.1:18075-21557 GCA_964515725.1 uncultured Binatia bacterium (SeqCode) | reverse complement strand
TGAACCCTTGCGCCCGCGGAATTGCTCGATACGAGCCGAAAAACCGCGGCGCGCGACCGATGAACGCACCTTCGCGGCAGACTGGTAGTTCTGAAACGTCCCGAGACGTACCGAGTAGTTCCCCTCATCGGCATCCGCGACGGACTTCGCCACAGGGCGAATTGCCGGCTTGACGGCAGCCTTTTTCGCAGGCCGGACGCCGTCACCGCCGCCAACCGAAGGTTCCGCCCCACCGGCAGCCATCAACAACTCGTCCGCCTGTGGTTCAGGCCGCTCTCCCTTGTCCAGTCCGAACTCGAGCAACCTCTTGATGTCCCCCCAGAGGTCGGTCGAGCCGAGGATGGCGAAGCTCACCTCACGCCCGTTGTATTCCGCTGCTCCGACGAAGCACTTCTTGGCGGCGCGGGTCCAACCAGTCTTGCCGACCACCCGCATGTGGTAGTTGTCGAGCAACCGGTTGTGATTGTGCAAAGCGATCCGGCGCCGCGCACCGGTGGCCGGGATGATCTCGCCGGTGCGCGTATTGACGGCGCGGGCGAAACCGGGTGTCTGCATGGCGTGGCGGAAGATCGTGGCAAGGTCGTGCGCCGAGGAATAGTGATTGTCGGCAGGAAGACCGTTGGGATTGACGAAGTTCGTATTGCGGGCGCCGAGCAGTCGCGCCATCGCGTTCATCTGGCGGGCAAAGGAGGGAACGGAGCCTGCCAGCCCTTCCGCGATGACCACCGCCGCATCGTTGGCCGAGTTGAGCAGCACCGCGTAGACGAGATCCGACAAACGCAGGGACGAACCGGCTCGTACTGAAATCTTGGACGGAGGCGTGGCAGCCGCCTCCGAGGATACAGGGAACGACTCATCGAGGCGGCCACTTTGCAGAGCCAACAACGCGGTCACCACCTTCGTCGTACTGGCCGGAGGGAGCGCCAGATCGGCGTTGTGCTCCCAGAGCACCTCCCCTGAATCGCTATCCACGACATACGCGGCGCGTGCGGTGATGGACGGGCTGGTTGACCGGGATTTCGCCCACGCGCCACCCGCCGGAACCATCAGACAAGCCACCAGTAGCCAACAACCAGCGCTCCCCTTCACGACGCACATCCTCCTGCCCGCGATTGCCGTATCGTCGGGTAGCACTTTGCTCCAAAACGCCTTGTTTTGTCAAGGCTTCCGCCCCATCCGGACGTATTTTCGAGGGCCCCGTACCAGGGAAAGTCTCAGATCTTTCCCTCGAGGAAATTCGGACCCACGTGAGATCCCTGGACCAGCATGCCGCGGAAAAAGAACGCGCTGATGATCAGCGGCAGCAGATAATACGCCACGCGAAAAACGAGGATGGCCACGATGGCGGTCTCGAAGGGCACCCCGAGACTACGAAAGATCGCTGCCATCGATCCTTCCATGACGCCCAATCCGCCGGGAATGAACGACACCAGGGACAAAACGATGCCCACGGCGAAGCCAACGACGACAAAACTGAAGGGAATTTCGGAATATCCGACCGCAATGAAGGCCGTGTACAAAATGAGCAGGGTCACAAACCAGTCGACGATGATCCACAGAGTCGGGGCGAGCATATTGATCTTGCGTGACAGGATGAACTCCAGCCCGCGATTCAGATTGCGCTGAAACCGCCAGATCCTCACACGACCCGGTTGGTGCCGCGGCAGAAAACGATGCAAGAACCAATGAACGAACTCCGCCAGGTAGAACAACGTGCGCCGCCGCAGTGCCCGGTGCGCCAACAAGAAGACGAACACGATGGTGGCCAGGACCAACAACACCAGCATACCCACCGTGGCGAAAAGCTCGAACCCCTGCAGATCGTGCGCCTGCAGGAGATAGACGACCCCCGTGACGACGAACAACAGCAGGATGAGGTTCGTCAGGAACGTTTGAACGAGCGAGATGGTCACCGCCTTGCCCGAAGGAATCGCCATCTTGATGAAAAAATACATCCGTACGGCAAATCCACTGAGGCCTCCCGTCGTCACCAGATAGTTCACCGCATTGGCCACGAAGGTGATCTTCAACATCTCCCTGAACGGAATCCTGCAACCCGCCGCCGTCGCAACCCCCTGGTAGGACAGCGCCATGAGGGCATAGCTCGCCAACCCGCAGCCCAACGGCAACAAGAGCAAAACCGGATCGAGGGACGATGCAACGCGCCATAGTTCGCGGGCATCGGAAAACACAAACAACAGGACGAAGGCGAACAGACCCACGACCAACAGCCACGACACCAGTTGCGCGCGGCCGCCCAGGGCCGCCTGCGCTCCCGGCTTGTCGTTGTCGTCCATCCCCATCGTGATCCGCCGCACTTAATGGCTGCGCTTCAGAGCGTCAAGGCAAGGCGTGGCGCGCTATGTGCTTGTCGTGCCCGGGCATCCGCGCTACACGAGCCTGCGGCCCGATCCGAACCGATCATGTTCATCGTCTCAAACTTCCTCCAGGCGACCGCCCAGGTACTCGATCTGCTGTTGCACCTCTACACGATCATCCTCATCGTGCGGGTCATCACCACCTGGGTCAATGCCGACCCTTATAATCCAATCGTACGGTTCCTGTACAACGCCACCGAACCTCTCATGTACAGAGTACGCAGGGCCCTACCAGTGATTTATGGAGGCATCGATTTCTCACCGTTGATCGTGCTCCTCGGCGTCTACTTCCTGCAGGCATTCCTGGTGCGCACTCTTCTCGACCTGTCCGTGAGCATGCGCTGATCGGCACCGTGTACCGGCTTACCGTCCAACTCCAACCCCGAGCCTCGCACACCCGCATCGTCGGGTGGCATGGAGATGCCATCAAGATCCAGGTGCAGGCCGCAGCGGTGGACGGCGCCGCCAATGCCGCACTCATCGAGATCCTTGCCAACACATTCCACGTCACACGCCGCTCGGTCCGCCTGGTACAGGGCCGGACAGCACGGCGAAAAACCGTGGAGATCGATGCAGAGGCTCCGGAATGTGCTCGTCGTCTGGCCGAACTCCTGGGCGAGGGCACACGTTGACAAAGAAACAGACGCTGATTAAGGCCGACGACTGTCAAGGTCCATCTTAGGAGGTATCACGGTGCCCATCTACGAATACCGATGCGAGAAGTGTGGTGACTTTGAAGTGACGCAGCGTATCACGGACGAGCCCCTGAAGAAGTGTCCCACTTGTCGTTCGAAGGTGAAGAAGCTCATCTCATCGACCTCCTTCCAACTCAAAGGGAGCGGCTGGTACATCACCGATTATGGCCGCGGCGGCAGCCGGGACTCGACTTCCAAAAAAGACAGCGGTGGCGATTCGAAAAGCGATACGAAGCCGGAAAGCAAGAGCGAATCGAAATCGGAGTCGAAGAGTTCCGGCAGCAAAACGGAGAAGGCTGCCGCTTGAGGCGACCATTCGCGTGGTCGCTTTTTCTTCGTTCGTTTCATCCTCCATGCCATTTCAAAGCGGGAGGTTCCGTTGCGCGGTCACGGCACCGTGGAACAAACA
>CAZEWD010000006.1:0-18065 GCA_964515725.1 uncultured Binatia bacterium (SeqCode) | reverse complement strand
GGGACCATCTGAACGATGGAGCAAGCCAGCCACATCGTCCTGGTGACCGGAGGCGCTGGTTTCATTGGCTCGAACTTCGTCCGCTTTCTCCTGACCCACACCGATCAGCGCATCGTCGTCCTGGATAAACTCACCTACGCCGGAAGTGTGCACAATATTCCGGTCGATCCGCGTGTGCGATTCGTGCAGGGCGACATCGCCGACAGAGCGCTGGTGACGCGTCTCTTTGCAGAGGAGGATTTCAGGTGGGTGGCGAACTTTGCAGCAGAGTCACACGTCGACCGATCGATCGACGCGCCCGAGGCATTCGTGCACACCAACGTGACCGGCACGTTCACACTGCTTGAAGCGGCGCGGCACGAATGGACGAAAGATCCTGGCGCCGCCTCGGATCGCCGATTTCTGCATGTATCGACCGACGAAGTGTACGGGTCTCTGCCAAAGCCGGGGAAGTTCACGGAACGGACACCGTACGACCCACGCTCCCCCTACTCCGCCTCGAAAGCGGCGGCGGACCATTTCGTGTCCGCCTACCATCACACCTACGGAATCCCGGCGCTGATTACGAACTGCTCCAACAACTACGGCCCATACCAGTTCCCCGAGAAACTCATCCCACTGATGCTGCTCAATGCCCTCGAAGCGCGCCCGCTGCCGATCTACGGCGATGGGTTGAACGTACGGGACTGGCTGTATGTCGAAGACCACTGCGCGGGCCTACTGCAGGTTCTCCGACACGGGCGTGTCGGGGAGAAGTACAATCTCGGCGGTGAGAACGAACTGACGAACCTCGCACTCGTCGATACCCTGTGCACCGTGCTGGAGGAACGGATTCCCGCGGCAAGGAATCAGGCGATGCGAACACGCGGGCTCGACCATTATGGGGCACTGAAGACGTTCGTCACGGACCGGCCTGGACATGATCGGCGTTACGCCGTGGATACCACGAAGATCCGTTCGGAGCTCGGATGGTCGCCGGCACACGATTTCGCCCGAGGGCTGCGCTGTACGGTAGATTGGTATCTGGCAAACCGGGAATGGTGCGCTGTCATCGAGAACGAACGATACGACAGACGGCGGTTGGGTCTGGGCATCCCAACAGAAGACGCCTCAGGATGACGGCAAGACGGATGGGCACGGCATGAAGGGCATTTTACTGGCGGCAGGATCGGGAACACGCCTCTATCCTCTGACACGAGCGGTGAGCAAACAACTCGTGCCGGTGTACGACAAGCCGCTCATCTATTACCCGCTGTCGACCCTGATGCTTTCGGGGATTCGCGATATCCTGATCATCACATGCGAGCAGGACGCCGGCAGCTTCCGGCGCCTGCTCGGCACAGGGGCCGATATTGGTTTACGGCTGTCGTACGCAATGCAGCCGGCGCCGAATGGTATCGCCGAGGCATTTCTGATCGGGCGCGACTTCATCGGAAGCGATCGTGTGGCCCTGGCCCTCGGCGACAACATCTTCTACGGTCACGGTCTACCCGAGATCCTGCGAACTGCGGCGGCACGTTCCCCGGGCGCAACGGTCTTTGGCTACTGGGTCCGCGATCCAGAACGCTACGGTGTCATTGGGTTCGACCGCCGCGGCCGCCCTGACAGCATCGAGGAAAAACCGTCACGGCCCCGCTCTCCCTACGCCGTCACCGGCCTGTACTTTTACGACAACAGAGTCACCGGCATCGCTTCGGCGCTGCGTCCCTCGGCACGCGGGGAGTTGGAGATCACCGACGTCAACCGCGCCTATCTCGAGGAAAACGCCCTGCACGTGGAAAAGCTCGGACGTGGCATCGCCTGGCTGGATACCGGCACACACGAAGCGTTATTGCAGGCCGCCAATTTCATCCAGGCGATCGAAGAACGGCAAGGGCTGAAGGTCGCCTGTATCGAAGAAATCGCCTACCGTCTGGGTTACATCACTGCCGAGGACGTCCTCCAGCGGGCCCGGCACATGGAAAAGAGCACCTACGGCCAGTATCTCCTGCGAATGCTGGAACAGCCGTTTCAAGGGTAAGCCACCACGTTGGGTGCCGCCTACCTGTTGCGTCCCCGTATCAACCAATCCGGGGAGGGGGTGGTTTCAATCCGTAGCCGTTCCATCGAGGCGTACGAGTTGGCGCAGCCGAGTCCACCACCAGGGCAACAAACGAGGGAGGCGCACCGGATACATCCGATGGTGGAGTTGCAACAAAGGAATACGCATCGCCGCACGCACGATGGGCCGCGCGACGTGGGGCACCTGGCGCGCACCATGCCTGAACCCCCTGAGGCGGTGCAGCGAGAGGGCGGGAAACACCTGGCCCAGACCGGCTTGCAGGCTCGTTTCGTCCAGGAGGTGATGGCGCATCATCAGGCCAATCGTCCCGGGCGTAAACGTCTGGGACAAGCGACGCATCAGGTCATAGCTGGCATGCAAGGCGCCGTAGCGATGATGCCAGGAGGCGGCATAGCCGTGCAGACCCTGGCCCGAGGACAAGGCATCGGCCAACATGCGTGCAGCGATCATCCCCGATCCGATGCCCGACCCGTGTGCAGGAAAGACCTGACACGCCGCATCACCGACGAAGGCAACACGGCCAGAAAAAAGGGGTGAAAACGGCGAGCACACGGGGATCGCGCGGGCACCACCGAAAGAGCGGGAGCCGATCCAGCGCTGGTCGCGCACGAATTCTTGCAGGAGCAACTGGCCCGACGGCGCACCCGAGGCAGGGATACTTCCTGTGAGAACGCCCAGCGATTCGCCGTGCAGTCGCAGGTTGACCACAGAAAAGCCACCAGCCACTCCCGTGTAACAGAGTGTCTGCCCCGGCCGCGCGCCACGTTCTTCGAAAAATCCCTCCGCCTGTGACATATCGCTCACACGATACGTACCCTGCGCCGCACCACAGAGGTCGGTGGGATCAACCCATGGGCGAGGGAAGATGGCCGCACCAGCAATGCCGCTGGCGTCAACGATCCAATCGGCCTCGAACGTCCCCTGGTTGGTCACGAGTCGATGTTCCCCGCAGGCCTCCACGCCCACCTGCGGCCGAAATTCCGCACCTGCCTCCCGAGCCATCCGTTGCAGGCGATCGACGAGCAGACGCATGTCGACGGAAAGACTGTCCGGCGCCTCGACCTCGACACGCGGGTGCGGACCCCAACCCGCGATCATGTGAGAGAGACCTCCCGACGAGAGCACTTCGGCCCCCTCCGGACGGCAAATTCCCGCCGCATCGAACATCCAGCCCGGAACCTCGTTGACCCAATGCGCACCCGCTTCGTTGAGCGCAGAGCGATCAACACAGCACACCCGCAAACCGTTCCGGGCAAGGAAGTAAGCGGCCGCTGCACCCGAAGTCCCTGCTCCAACAACGAGCGCATCGTATCGACCAGCATCAGCCCCCATTGTTTCCCTCCGTTACGGCAGACATCCAGCGCCCTGTCGTGCCCGCCGGGGTCAGAGCGGCAACTCCATCCACCATCCCTGTCCCTGCGCCATCCCGGCAATGTCGTGCCCGTCCCTACCTGCACAAACATGCGCCCTTCCACAAGTAGGGAGCGAACCGCTTGGTGGGCTGCAACTTCATCGCACCACCTGCCGGCGAAATTCTGGACCGCCGGATCGTTCACTGTGGCACGCTTACCGGCGCGGCCGCAGGCGGCGTCCTCTGGTCTCCGGCGAACGGGCCAGAACCAGCCTGATCCCCTGGTCCCAGCCGTATGTTCTTCGCCTCACGATGGCCGGTGCGATCGCCTCGTTCCCCACCCACACCCTCGCCTTCCCCTTTCCCGGCCACGGCGTTTTCCCACTCTCCCCTGTGGTTTGCCAGAATCTGCCGCGGCGGGCACTTCGAATCACTCCCACCCTGGAGATTTCCTGTCCTCCTGACCAATCGACTGACCAATCGGTTGACACCCCAGAAGGGCAGGTCCTATAAGGCCAGGACTTTCCGCAAAGTGAGCTCGACGCAGTGCCGAAATGGAACGGGGATCGAGGTTGGGCGGCCGCAGCCGTATTGGTCGCGATCTGTACGGCGGGATCCCACGCAGGATCGGCCAAGGCGGATCCGCTACGGATTATCGATCATCTCTACGCCACGACCTTCGTTACCGCTGAGCTGGGCTGGGTCGCCGGCGGCTTCGGTTCAATCTACCAGACCCGGGACGGTGGCCATACGTGGGTGGCGCAAGCTTCCCACAGCGTCGAACAGCTTTTCGGCATCTCCTTTGCCGACGAACGCCATGGCTGGGCCGTCGGCCGCACCGGAGTGATTCTGCACACCGCGAACGGCGGCTCTCGCTGGGAAGTGCAGAAATCGGGCACAGACAAGCATCTTTTTCATGTCGCGGCATTGGGAGAGTCGAGCGCCGTGGCAGTGGGCGATTGGGGCGCCATCGTCATCACCCGAGACGGCGGCGCGCACTGGCAGGATCATTCGCTCGACCGCGACGTCATCCTCTACGCGCAATCCTGGATCGATGCGCAAAACGGCTGGATCGTCGGGGAAACCGGCCTCGTCCTCCGCACAACCGACGGCGGGGCGAGTTGGCAGGACCAGCCCAGTGGGATCGAGAAGACCTTGTTCGGGGTGCATTTCGCGGACCCGCAGCGGGGTTGGGCCTGCGGCCTCGACGGGCTGATCCTGCATACGGCCGATGGCGGCGCCACCTGGCGAGTGCAACGAGGCGAAGGCCGCATCGACACACTCGAGCAGATCGGCGTGGCGGAAGCTCTCGAGAACGCAAGTCTCTATGATATCGGGGTTCTCGGCCAGCGCGGTTATGCCGTCGGCGATATCGGCAGCATCTTCCAGACAGAGGACGGCGGCGAGACCTGGCATCGTAAACCCGTACCTCCGGAGCTGAAGCTTGGCTGGCTGCGTGCGCTGGCTCTGTTGCCGTCCGGCAACGGGCTTGTCGTCGGCGCCCACGGGACGACCATGCGCGTGGCCGGTGACCAGATCCAACGAGTCGGGGCGAATTGAGCATGGTCCCGAAGAATTGGATCGAACGGTATCTCCACTTCCTGCTGCGGCGGCGGCTCGCCGTGGCCTTGGCCATGGCGGCTGGCACGCTCTTCTTCATCTGGTTCACGGCGGCACGGTTGACGATCTTCACCAGCTTTTTCGACCTGATGCCGCCGAACCACCCGTACATCCAACTGTACGCCAAATATCGCAGCATGTTCGGCACGGCGAACGAATTGGTCATGGTGGTGGAAGCAACGAAGGGAACCATCTTCGACGATCCGCGGATCATCGAAAAGATCGATCGAATCACCATCGAGTTGCTCAAGAACGTGCCGGGTGTAAACGGCGAACAGGTGTTGTCGATCACCCACCCCAAGCTGAAGACGACGCTGACGTCCGGCTCGGGAATCAAGGTGGTGCCACTGACCTACCCGCGCCTCCCGCGGGACAAGGAAGACCTCGAGTTCCTGCGCCAGAAAGTCTACACGACCGAGGGCGTTCGGGGTTTCTTCGTCTCGCCGGACGACACCGCCACGCTGATCACTGCCGGGTTCTGGGAGGAATACTTCGACCTGAACGCGATGTGGGACCGCCTGCAGAAGCTCACGGCGGCGGAAGAAGCCGATGGCCTGGTCAAGATCTATGTCGCTGGTCCGCCGGTGCTCTATGCCTACTTCAACCAGGCGCTCAGCAAGATGGGGTATGTTTTCCTGGCCACCGCCATCTCGATCATCGCCTTGTTATGGTTCTATTTCCGCTCCTTGCAGGGCGTTCTCATTCCCATGTTCTCGGGGCTGATGAGTGCAATCTGGGGGCTTGGGTTTGCGGCCCTCTGCGGTTTCACGCTCGATCCATTGGTGTTGGTCGTCTTCGTCCTGATCACGGCGCGGGCTCTGAGCCACTCCGTTCAGTCGATGGAGCGCTACCATGACGAGTACAATCTGACGCACAACAAGCGCGAGGCCATCCTGCGTTCGTACACGGCGCTCTTCCCGCCAGCGATGGTCTCGATCGTGGCAGACGGCGTGGCCATTTTGACGATTGCCGTTGCCAGCATCCCCTTGATGCAGAAGCTCGCCTTTGTCGCGAGTTTCTGGATCATCAGCATCTTCCTCAGCGTCGTCACGCTGCACCCGATCATCCTGACGTACATCCGGCCTCCGAAACCACAGCCGCACACGAATCGAATCTCCGATCGGCTTTACGGCGGAATCAGTCACGGTCTGATCGCGCTCGGGCAGGGAAACCTACGCTATGCAGTGGTTGCTTTGTTCGGCACGGTGATGTTCTTCGGCATCTACTTTGCGCACCATTTGAAGACGGGGGACACCGAACCCGGCGCGGCCCTGCTCTATCCCGATCACCCCTACAATCAGGCATTTCGCAAGTTGAACGAGAAATTCGTCGGCGTTGCCAGCCAGTTGGTGGTGATTGCGGAAGGCAAGAAACCCGGGGCAATCAAGGACGCTACCACACTGAATGAGATCGAGCTTTTTGCCCGCCACATGACGGAAGGGGATGGAGCCAACGGCAACATTACGGCGGCAACGCTGTTGAAGAAGATCTACCGCACCTTCCACGAGGGTGACCCGAAATGGGAGATGCTGCCGGCACGCAACGAACACATCAGCCAGTTGTTTTATCTCCTGACCGCCGGCACGAGCCGGGGCGAGATGGATCGTTTCTTCAGTCCCGATTACACCAACGCGACGATCACGATCCTCTACAAGAACTACAACAATGACATCATCCACCAGGCGATCGACCGGGCCAAAGCGTACATCCAGACGCACAACCAGGCGGGCAGCAGTGTTCGCTACCTGCTCGCCGGGGGACTGCTCGGCATCCTTGCGGCGACGAACGAAGAAGTCGAGCGTTCCTACCGCATCAACGTGCCACTGATTTTCTTCGTCGTGTTCGTGCTGAGCTTCGTGACCTACCGCTCGGTTCTGGGCGCCTTGATCGTGATGATCCCCTCGATCGCGGCGCAACCGCTGTCCGAAGCGGTCATGTACCTGATGAAGATCGACTTCAACATCAACTCTCTGCCTGTAGCAGCGGTTGGCATCGGGATCGGTATCGATTACGGCTACTATGTTCTGAGCCGGATCGTCGAGGAGTACGAGGTCACGTCCGATTTCGACGAAGCGAATCGCCGCACGATCCTGACGACCGGGAAGGCCATCATTTTCACAGGCAGCACCCTGGTGGTCAGCGTGATCTACTGGTTGTTCTTTCCACTCAAGTTCCAGGCGGAGATGGCCTTCGTTCTCATCATGTTGATGGTTTTCCATGCCATCGGTGCGCTGGTGTTCATCCCGGCCCTGGTCTCATTGCTACGACCCCGCTTCGCCGTCGAACGCGGCGAAAGGCGTGCCGCCGCATTGCTGGCGGCACAGGTGGAGGCCGGGGGTTGAGCTTTTTTCGAGGAGATTCAATGAAAATCAACTGGCTCGCGATAGGTCTAACCATAGGGGCTTGCTTCGGAGCGGCAGCGCAACTCGCCCACGCCGAGGACAAGGGAAATGGATCCGGCGTCGAAGAGACACGTACCATGAAGCTGCAGCCGGGCGATGTTCTCGGACAGGACAACGGGCAGGATGCTGAGGGCTTGTTGCCACCCGAAATTCTGCGCCACTACAAGGAGGGCCGTTACTCCAACTCGATCATCGATTGGCCTCAGGGAATTTATCGCTGGGATCCGGAACTGAAAGCAGCCAGCGAGGACAACAACGGGAAATTCACCATCAGCCCCGAGGGCAGCATCGTGGAGAAGAGCACGGCAAAACAGCCACCCTTCATCTTCGGGCTGCCGTTCACCCAGATCGATCCGAAAGATCGGGACGCCGCCATCAAGATCATGTGGAACTACCAGTACCAGTACTGGAGCGAAGGGAGCAACCACAACCAGATTCTCCTGGCCTGGACCAACCCGACCGGTGTGGATCGCGAATCGACGCAGGACGTCCACTTTCTCTTTTATGATGGACAGAACCCCGATTATCGCCTCCCGAATCCCAATAATTTCTCCGGACAGTTCATTGCCGTCTCCACCAGTCCGGCCGATTTGAACGGCACGGCGGCACTCACCTGGCGCTATCGGGACCCGGACAAACGAGATTCGAACTGGACCTATGTTCCGGCATTGCGCCGTATCCGTGCGGTAAGCCCTGCCAATCGTTCGGACGGTTTTCTCGGCTCCGACATGAGCCAGGACGACGGCCCTTTCTTTGACGGCAAGCTGGAAGACTTCACATGGAAACTCGCGGGAGAAGAGGAGATGTACGTCTTCGTCGATGGTGACAGTTTCACCAAGCCGTCAGGACAGTTCTGGTTGCCGGCAGGCGGTTGGCGTTCGGTCTGGGACGATCGGCCCATTGTCGGATTCCAGAAGCCCGAATGGCAGGGTCTGGCATGGGCGCCACTGGCCTCTGCCCTGGCCAAGCGCTCCGTGTGGATCGTCGAGGCCGTACCAAAAGACCGTTACTACCTTTACGGCCGCCTGCAACTCTACGTTGACAAGGAGACCTATCAAGGTGCCTACAGCCGTAAATTCGGCTGGAACGGTGAGCATCTCAATACCCTGGTCGTGATTGCCTACCAGAAAGAGAAATTGCAGCGGCCCGACGGAAAATTCGAATACATGTGGGGATCGAGCCATTCCTATCTCTGTGCGGAAAACCTCAAACTCAACCGGGCCACCATCGGCGGATTGACGCCCAGGGGAAAGGATGTGCCCAACGACCGCCGTGTTCGATACGATCCGAAGTTCTTCGATTTCAATACGTTGAACCGTTTCGGCAAGTGAACGGGGTTCCGCCAAAGCCCGGCACAGAGTATTCGTATGGTGATACGCCGATCTCTCGCGGCCTCCCCGGGAGCATCACAGAGATTCAGAATCCAAGGAACGCCAGGCGAATTTCCTCAGGCCGGCTCCCAGCACATCACGCCGCGGCAAGAGCCCATTCGAGCGCAAACGGCCACGGGCCATACCCCGAATCCGTGTTGATATGTCCGGCACCGGGAACCAGGTGGAACGCCACTCCGATCTTCGCTGCAATCTCTGCAAATTCCTCCGCACTCGTGTAGTCATCGTTGTCGCTGCCGGCGAGGAGGGAGTGCGGCGCAATGGGCGCCCATGCCATACGGCTTTGTGGAGGGGGAAAAAACGTCTCTACGGGCTCGAA
This sequence comes from uncultured Binatia bacterium (SeqCode), assembly GCA_964515725.1. Taxonomy (GTDB): domain Bacteria; phylum Desulfobacterota; class Binatia; order HRBIN30; family HRBIN30; genus CAZEWD01. The sequence continues at coordinate 8,920 of CAZEWD010000006.1, read as the reverse complement.
CAAGAGATAGGGTGTAGGAGGTGCAACGAGCAGCGCGCCGCGGATCTTCGTGGCGCCACGCTGGTGCAACAGATGATCGACCGCCCAGCAACCAAGGGAATGGGCAATGAACGTCACTGGTGTGGGCGATCTGTCGACACATTCGGCAAGCATGTCTACCCAGACGTCCTTTTGCGGCGCCGTCACATCAGGCAACTCGGGAAACAAGAGTGGCACTCCCCTCACCTGCAACTCGGCTTCCAGCCAGCGCTGCCAGTGCTGTGGACCCGAGCCGTCGTACCCGTAAACCATCAACAGCATGAGGCCCTCTCTAGCAAAGCACGGAAGCAACGTCGCTCTTCGAAACGTCCCGAGGCGGCATTCTTTGCGTATCTGCAGACAGGCGCAGCCGGCGAACGGTTTCAACCGCGTTTGTTCCACGAAAAGCAACACCGTATAGCAGGAGAGGTGGAGTCGATTTACGATAGGTCAGCCGCGTTGCAGTCTGACTCGGTATGCCGCAAACGTGAGGGATGAGAGGGGGTCTTCATGCAATTGCCACTGCAAATCACTTTTCGAGGGCTGGAAGCATCGGCAGCGATTGAATCAAGGATTCGCGAACGCGCCGCACGGCTCGACAAGTTTCACAACCACATCATGAGTTGTCGCGTCGTCGTTGAAGTGCCACATCGCCATCACCACCAGGGCAAGCTGTTCCATGTCCGTATCGACATCACGATTCCACAGCATGAAATCGTGGTGAACCGCGAGCCGTCAGAGAAACACGCCTACGAAGACGCGTTCGTTGCGATTCGCGATGCCTTTGATGCGGCCCAACGCCAACTCGAACACCATCTGCAAAAGAGCCAGGGCAAAACCAAGACCCACACAGACACGGAACCCGGCCAAGTGAGCCAGATCCCGCCAGCAAAGGACTCGGCTACCTGACCGCCCGCGAGGGACGCCAGATCTATCTCCAACGGAACAGCGTTTCGGCGCCCGGCTTCGAGGCGTTGCCAATTGGAGCCGCCGTATAGTTCCGGGAAGAGGCGGGGGAGAAAGGTCCACGCGCACCGTCAGCGTAAATGCCCTCTAACCCGATCCTCCACGTTGCGGCCATCTGGTATCGATCCGAACGCCGGTCCCGATCCCTCTCCCACAGTTGCAACCCCGGTTCCTTCAATGCCCGGAACGCACCGCGCCACGCATCGGCACGAAAGCCACGGCACCAAAATACTCCGTGCGAAATGTTCCATCATCGCATTTGAGGCGCCGGACGAGAAACTCGCCGCCTGCCTCTTCGAGGGGCAGCACCATCACACCGCCGTTTTTCAACTGTTGTTCGAGCAGTTCCGGCGGTCGTGGCGTGACCGCAGTTAGAATAACCGCATCGAAAGGCGCCGCTTCCGGCCAACCGAAATAGCCGTCTCCTGTCCGAACGTGTACCTTTTCGAAACCAAGCCGACCGAGGCGGGAGATTGCCGCCTCTGCCAGATGAGCGTCGAATTCGATGGAGTAGACCTCAGCCGCCAGGAGGGAGAGGATCGCGGCCTGGTAACCCGATCCAGTCCCTATCTCGAGCACACGTTCGACACCGGTCAAACCGAGAAGCTGTGTCATCAGACCTACGATCAGCGGCTGTGAGATCGTCTGCCCCGACCCGATCGGCAGGGCCACGTTGTCGTACGCATGACAACGATCCGCAGGCAGGACGAATTCTTCCCGCGGCACGGTGTCCAGGGCTCGCAAGACACCCTCGTCACGAATCCCAGACAGCCTCAGTTCGCCGAGGAGTTCCCTGCGCCGGCGAGCGAGAAACGACGGTGATGGATCCGGCATCATGCCGGAATCCTACGATAGGAACTTTGCTGGAGAAAGACAGGAGATGGACGTTCGAACGGGGCAAACCGTCAGGCTGCACCGTCCATTCCAGGACTTCAGTGGAGATAGTCCTGCAGGCCGTGCTTGGCGCAGATGTTTTTGAGAAGTTTCAGGCCGCGGGCTTCCAACTGACGGATACGTTCACGACTGACACCGAATTGTTCGCCCAACTGCTCCAGGGTTTCCGGTTCATCATCATCCAAGCCAAACCGCTGTCGCAGAATCACCCGTTCGCGCGATGGCAATTGATCGAGCGCAACCTCGAGATGCTGACGCAGGGAGGTATGCTCTGCCTGTTCGGCGGGCTCCGGATCATCCGCCGCCAGGGTGCTTTCCAGGGTCCGATCGTCATCGTCACTGATGGGCGTATCGGTCGAGAGAAACTGGAAATTCTGCGCCATGGCCTCGAATCGTTCGCGGTCCAGCCCATGACTTGCGGCAATTTCCTCGCGCGATACCGGCCCGTCGTTTTCATTGGCCATGTCTCGCGCATCCCGGCTGACCCGGCGCCGGAACTGATTCCAGTGCACAGGCATCCGGATCAACGAACCGTACGTATCGGCAGCCCGGCTGAGTTGCTGCCAGATCCACCAGGTGGCGTAAGTGCTGAACTTGATGTTCCTCTCGGGATCATACTTTTCGATTGCCCGCAGCAGGCCGATCGTCCCTTCCTGAAACAGATCGAGGGAACTCAGAACCGGGTGGCGGTAACGACGGGCAAAAAGGTTGACCAAACGGAGGTTCGCCCGCAGCATTTCGTCCCGGACATCGCGATAATTCTCGAGGGCCAGCGTGAGATCCTTCACGAACACGGCAATGCGCTGCTGGGTCATCCTGGTGGTCGCAGCCAGCCGGGGATTCCGTACCGCACGCTTCGCAAAATAGAGAATCGTCACGGCCTCGCGCTCCCGGAAATCCTCATCCGGTGTGATAATGCCGCGACCACCCTGGGCAAGCGCCTGTCGGGACAAACGGCGCGCTCCACGCAGAACACCGAGCACCCGCTTGCGAGCCTGCGCGATCCGTTTTGTCAGTTTCTCTTCCTCGGCTCGGGTGAGAACCGTGGTCGAAGCCAGATCGGCAGAGAAAAGCGTCTCGGCGTCGAGACTCGTGGTATCGGCCGTTTCATCCGAGATCTCGGCAACCAGTTCAGACCCCGTCGCTTCCGATTCGGGCTGCATGTCGGCTACCGTAATCTCGTCCTCGCCTCTGAAGTACTCTTTGTCGAACATTGGGGCCTTTGACGGTCCATCATATCCGGAAATTCATCACCCACCGCAAGTCAGGATCTTATTCCATTGACAATCGTATAATTATTTTTTCTTTGCTTACAGAGTCAGACTGCCACTGCTTCAGGGACCGAACCAGGTTCGACGGATGTTGCGTCAAGCATTGCACAGATTTCTCGGTATCATCCCGACACTGGACCTGCACGGTCTGAAGGTACAACCCGCACTCCAGGAAACCGAAGCATTTCTGCGTCAGGCTCAGGCGTTGCGGACGCCTGTGGTACGAATCATCTACGGGAAGGGCCACGGCAGCCCGGGCGGCATCGGCATCTTGCGGCAGGTCATCCCCGACTGGCTGGACGCAAAAAGCCCAGAACTGGTCCTTCGCTATGAACGACAACTCGACCAATCAGGTCATGATGGTGGTGTCCGGGTGTGGCTCCGTGTTGACTCGAAACCAGAGCTTCCGTAGCAAGGATCAATGTATCGTGACAGGGGCATTCCTGGCATGATCCGCAGCCCCATGGCCTTCCTCCTTGCGATCTTCATGATTCTCGTTCTGGCGGGCTGCACAGGCCAGGAGGCATATGAATTCGCGCCGCAGTCCGCATTCGACAAGACGGAGATCGACCTGGGAGATCTACAAGCCAATCAGCCCATGCGCGCGGTTTTCTCCTTGGAAAATCGAGGTGACCTGCCTCTCCTCGTCAACGAGTTGAGGGCCGGGTGTGGTCTGACGGCCGGCGTCTCCCCCAACCCGATTGCAGCCAGGAGCACCGGTCGGATCACCATATCCGCGTTCGCTGGACTCGAACCGGGGCCACAGGCCATGTCGGTAACGGTCTACACGAATGACCCGGCACACCCAGTCACTTCACTCGTCCTGCGCAGTCGCGTGCAAACCGATCTCGCGGCCTCACCGGCACGCTTCTATCTGGGAAACATCCGCCCCGGCGATACATCTCCGTTCACGATCGGCCTGAGCGGAACAATCAATCTGGTCGAACGCGTCGAAACGACAGCACGTCCGCTGTATGCTGAGCTGTTCGAGCGTGCCGGCCAAATGCGTATTCGTCTGGGTATCAGGGGAGACGCTCTCCCGGGTCCGTTGAAAGAACAAATCCTCGTATATATCCGCGGCAGGAAAGAGCCTCGTCTGGTCATCCCGATACTCGGTGAGGTGGTCCGATGACTTCCCCACCCGGCAGGACATTCTCATTCGATGTCGTCGGAATCGGCACAAGCAGTGTCGATCACCTCTGCGTCGTGCCGCGCCTCCCCCGCCTGGACTCGAAGCAGCCGCTGGCGGTCTACGAAATGCAGCCAGGTGGGCAGGTACCGACCGCCCTGGTCGCACTCCAGCGATGGGGAGCCGCGACGGCCTACGCAGGCGCCTTTGGAGACGATCCCGGGGGCGTGCTGGTCCGCACCGCTCTGGCGCGAGAAGGGGTAGACTTGAGCGGAAGTGTCGTTCGGCACAACGTTGCGCAACAGGTCGCGGTCATCCTCATCGACGAAGTCACCGGGGAACGATCGGTCCTATGGCAACCGGCACGACATCTGATTCTGGACGCTGATGAACTCCCGTGCACGCTCCTCCAAGCCGGTCGTTTCCTCCTCCTGGATGCCGTTGAGATCACCGCCGCCAGCGCTGCCGCTCGATGCGCCCGTGCCGCAGGCGTCACCGTGGTGCTCGATGTCGACACACCCGCGCCAGGGATCGAGACGCTTCTCGCAAAGACAGACGTCCTCATCGCTTCATCCGATTTCCTGCTGCGACTCACGGACTGCGCCAATATCCGAAAGGCGCTTCATGTTGCCGCCAGATCCGGCCCATGGTTTGTCGCAGTGACCCTGGGTTTGGGAGGCGCCCTTGCCCTGGTGAACGAGGAACTCCATTATGTAACCGCCTTTCCGGTGGTTTCGGTAGACAGCACAGGAGCGGGAGACATTTTTCACGCAGGATGCATTCACGGGCTCTTGCACGGTTGGGCAGTGTCCGGCACTTTACGGTTTGCCGCCGCAGCGGCAGCGTTGAAATGCGAGCCACTCGGCGGACGGCCCGGGATCCCGAGCCTCGAAAGGGCACGAACCCTGGCCGGACTCCTCTAGCCAAAGACATCGATGGCGACTTCGAGCGCAAATTCTTCCGAATCCAGAGTGGCACCACGGAGCGATTCCGTGCTGTGCGGGTGGGGGCATTACCCGCGGGTGCGGGGCCACGAGATCTTCGGCGAGAACCTGGAAGAGATCACCTCGGATGTCCCACTGACACGCGGACTCGGACGGTCGTACGGTGATGCTTCCCTCCCGGACCATCCTCACGCAACGGTTGCCAATAGCACCCTGGCAGATCGCCTGCTCTCCTTCGACGCGGAATCTGGACGGCTGCGCGCCGAGGCGGGCTTTCCCCTGTGGCGCCTCAATCGTCTTTTCCTGCAACGGGGTTGGTTCACGCCGGTGACGCCAGGCACCCATTTCGTGACCCTGGGGGGCATGGTCGCCGCCGATGTGCACGGTAAAATGCACCATGTGGCGGGTTGTTTTGGTGAACACGTCACCGCACTGAGGCTGCGCGTCGCCGGCGGCCGCGTTCTGGAATGCAGCGAGGAATCTGAACCCGATCTCTTCCGGGCCACGATTGGCGGCATGGGGCTGACGGGCCACATTCTCGAAGTCGAGTTTCGCATGCAACGCATCCCATCACCCTGGATCTGGCAGGAAACGGAGGTGCTGCCCTCGTTCGAGGAGTTGCTGCGATCCCTCCAGGCAGCAGGGCGCGATTGGCCCTTCACGGTGACCTGGGCTGACTTTCTGGACTACGGACCCAACATGGGACGAGGCATCCTCATGAAGGGGCGCTGGGCCGCACCCCATGAAGCGCCAGCCCGTCCTCCGAAATTCAGGCACCCGATCACCATGCCACCGGTATTTCCAAACTGGTTTCTGCAGCCCTGGATGGTGCAGATCTTCAACAAGCTGAATTACGCGCTCAGCACGCACCGCTCAGGAGCCAGCATCATCCACCCCGAAACGTTTTTCTATCCGCTCGATTCGATTCGCAATTGGAATCATATTTACGGACCGCGCGGTTTCACCCAGTACCAATGCGTTCTGCCGTCCGAAAATGGACTCGAGTCACACTTCCGACTGCTCGACGTACTCCGGCGCCTGCGGGCCCCGGTGACCTTGATGGTGATCAAGGACTGCGGGGACGAAGGCAAGGGTGTGCTGTCCTTCCCCCGCCCCGGAATCTCGTACGCACTCGACCTGCCGATTGATGACCGCACGCAATCGATCGTGGATGCGCTGAACGAGGTCGTAGTCGCGGAGGGCGGGCGGATCTACCTGGCAAAGGACGCCTTTACGAGACCCGAACACTTCCGTGCGATGGAACAGAGACTGCCCCGATTCGAAGGAATCCGCCAACAGTGGGATCCGGACCGCCGATTGCGCAGCGCACTTTCAGTGCGTCTGCTGGGAGACCGTCCGTGAAAGCCGTCGTCCTCGGCGCCAGCAAAGGCATGGGTCGCGCTCTGGCGCGACAGTTGGCAGAGCGCGGCGCCCAGCTCTTTCTGCTCGGCCGCGATCTCGACGATCTGGAACGTAGCGCGGCCGACCTGCGAATCTTCGGCGCCAGCAGTGCCGGCATCGGCCACTGCGATCTGCTCGATCCAGACACGTTCGAACCCGCCATCGCCGAGGCCGACACGGTGCTCGGACAATTCGATACGGTCATCATCACTGCGGCCCTCTTCACGACACAGGAGGAACTGGAAGACGATGCAGAGCAAACGGCCCGGCTGTTGACGGCCGACTTCACGAATACCGTGTTGTTCTGTGAACTTGCCCGCAAACGACTCCTGAGCCGTGGCGGTGGGACTCTTTGCGTCTTCAGTTCCGTTGCCGGAGAACGGGGGCGAAAACCGGTGATTCTCTACGGCGCGGCCAAGGCAGGGCTCTCCCATTACCTGGAAGGACTGGACCACAAGTTTCACGCACAGGGGCTGCGCGTCATCAATGTGAAGCCAGGATTCGTGAAGACAGGAATGACGGCAGGTCTTCCGGCGCCGCCTTTCGCCGGAGAGCCCGAGAGTGTCGCGCAAAGGGTTGTCCGGGCCATCGAGAAAGGCTCGCCGGAGGTCTTTGCCCCAGGGATCTGGAGGTGGATCATGTTGGTGATTCGCGCCCTGCCACGCTCCGTCATGCGCCGTATCAGCTTCTGATGGCGCCGCATCCCGATCAGACGAACCTGCGCCGGCTGGTGCTCGTGCGCCACGGCGAAACCACGGGACAGTCCAGCATCAGATATTACGGGCGCACCGATATTCCGTTGAGTGCCGATGGGATCCGCCAAATGGAAACGGCCCGTGAGGCCCTCCGCGGGGAGCGATTCGACGCGGTCTACACGAGCGAACTGCGACGCACGATTGCCGGGGCCCAGATCATCGCACCCGGCACGAAGGCGGTCGCCCTGAGCGATTTCAACGAGATCAATTTTGGAGACTGGGAAGGCCTCACCCGCGAGGAGATCCGCGAACGGCATCCCGAAGACTATCTGGTGTGGCAGGCGAGTCGTATCGACTTCTGCTACCCGAACGGCGACACAGTTTCTGCCTTTCGCGAGCGAGTGCTGCAGGCCTTTCGCCAATTGCTTCCGCAAATGCCGCAACGATCTCTGATGGTCGTACACCGGGGAATCGTCTCGACCATTCTCGGCGAACTGCTTCGTCTCAGCGAAGACCAACGAAGCGAACTGGCCATTGGACTGGGCTCCGTGCACATCCTGCGTTCCCATGATGACGGATGGATCCTCGAGAGCCCCGGTGATCTGCCCGGTCGCCCGTATTTCGAATAGGAAGAAAATGAGGCGGCGTGGGTTTGGCGCTCGATCCTGGAATGGCGCAGGCAGAGACCCGGACGAGCAGATCGAACTGTCTCCGATCAAGGCCATCGAGATCAAGGCGGCGCGCCTGCCTGACGTGGTTTCTCTGGCCCAGGGCATCCCGAGCTTCGACACACCGGAACCCATCAAGCGCTACGTCGCTGAGAAGATGGCCGAAGGCGCCTGCGCCAAATACTCGCTGACACCGGGATTGCCCCAGTTGCGCGAATTGATCAGCGAAGCGCTTCTGGCAGAAGGCATGAGCTACGACCCCGACGGAGAGATCATCGTCACCTGCGGGGCCATTGAAGCGATCAGTGCAACGCTGCTGTCGTCCGTCGAAAGAGATGACGAGGTACTCGTGGCATCGCCCACCTACGCCTCATACTTGCCCGCCATCCGCATCGCGGGAGCCACCCCTCGCTTCGTCCCACTCAAGGAAGAAGCCAATTTCGACCTCGACCCCGACGCATTTGCCCACGCCGTCAACCGCCACACCCGCGCCATTCTACTATCGAATCCGAACAATCCGACCGGAACCATCTACTCTACCGCAGAGATGCAACGTCTCATGCGAATCGCAGAAGAACACAACCTGCTGGTCATCACAGACGAGGTCTATAAAGACTTCCTCTACACGGACGAGCCAGCAGGCAATCCTACGCTGTTCCCAGAATGCCGTGATCGGGTCGTGCGTGTTTGCTCCTTCTCCAAAGCGTATGGAATGACCGGCTGGCGCGTGGGATTCCTGCATACCGCGAGAGCCCGCGCGGCGGAGATTCTCAAGGTGCACGACGCCCTGGTCACATGTGCTCCCGTCGTTTCACAATACGCGGCCATCGCCGCGCTCGAACAGGGATCTCCCTTCGTCGAAGAATTCCGTGCCGCGTTCCGGGAACGCCGCGCACGTATCATCGAACGCCTGGATGCACTCCCGGAGATCTTC
>CAZEWD010000005.1:13455-29935 GCA_964515725.1 uncultured Binatia bacterium (SeqCode) | reverse complement strand
CCGGCCGTCGGCGAAGGGGATACCTGCCTGGGCTTCCGGGAAGATCGTGCGCGCTCCGAGGCTCGGCAGGTCGAAGTCCTGGTAGAACGGCATGATGTGCAGGAATTCCATGAAGTTGGAGTGGATATTATGGCAGAAGCCGGGAGCCGTCGGCTCGGCCGTGTAGACGGCTCCGCCCCACTCGTGGCGGCCTTCGAGAATACAGACATCGACACCTGCACGACCCAGATAGGCGGCGCAGGTCAGCGCGTTGTGTCCGCCCCCCACAATGACAACATCGAACTCGGTTTTCTCCATTGATTACGGTCCTCGCTTGCCTGGTATCGGCTACCCCGCGTACGGGCGTCCCTTCGTCAAGAAGTTTTGATTTCCGGAGTCTCGATCAATTCTTATTCCGGGCAACCTTCCTGAACGTTTCGTTTGCGTCAATATGGTGAGAAAATCCATTTCCACTTTTTTTGCTGCTGACCGATGGTGTATCCCCCCGAGTAGGCGCACGATTTGTCTCATCCCCGGAGGGATTCCAGCATTTCCGCCATCTTGCGGTGCATCAGGTTGATCGCCTTCAATGGCCGGAGCATCACCTTGAAGTCGATGATCCTTCCCTGGTCGTTCCAGCGGATCATATCGACTCCATTGACGTAGAGACCGTCGACCTCCGCTTCGAATTCCAGGATTGCATCTTGATTTCCGACTACTTCGCGCACGTACCGGAAGCTGGGATTCGCCAGAGTATGCATGGCGCCGGTCAGGTAAAGCGTCGTGAGAGCTTTGCCGTGTTGCGGGGAGAAAACGATGGGCGAATGAAAAACCACGTCGTCCGCAAGCAGGGAGTCCAATGCCTCTGCGTCTCTTTCCGACACCACACGGTGCCACTCCTTCATGCACTCGATCATCGTCATTGGAAATTCTGTCCTCCCCGGGCGCCGTGCGCCCAACCATGAAATCGCCGATGTCCGAACGAGATGGTTGCGATTCAATACCTGCTACGTGGTTTGACTGCGTATTCGATCCAGTTCCGTGCTTCAACGATGCGGGTGTTTGGGTCAAGGAGATCATCACCGACTCCGAGATCAGCCCGCAGATCCATCCGGCCATGGTCGGTGTGAAGTGTTTCGAGCTTTCTGACGTATTCTTCTCCCTGCGCCAGATCTCGAAACATCCCCTGACGGATCAGTTCGTCCATCCGGTAGGCACAGAGTCGGGCGATGTCGTGCAACTCGTACTCGGGATGGTACTGCACTCCCCAGAAGCCACGGTCATCGTCCAGGCTGACCGCCTGTACGCGGGAAAAGTCGTTAGAGGCAAGCAGACGGGCGTTTGGGGGGAGTTCTACGATCTCGTCGGCATGGCTGGTGAATGAGTCGAAGACAGCCGGCTTATTGCGAAAGAGCGGGTGTGTACGACCGGCTTCCGTCAGGCGGATGGAACGTGCGATGCCGAATTCGCGCCCTTTCGGATTGGCGGCGCAACGTCCTCCTGCCGCGGTTACGGCGAGTTGTGCTGCCCAGCAGCTACCGAAGCTCGGTAGCCCGGCGCTACGGATTGCACGCGCCAGTTCCAGGTTGCGCTGCACGCGAGGGTCATCGTCGTGGTAGATGGTCAGGCTCGATCCGGTCCATACGATCCCGTCGTATTGCCTCAAAGCGACGCCAGCCGGCAGCGCCGAGCCGGGATCCGAGATGTGAAGGACGTCGATGCCCGAAGAAGGCTCGAAGTGTTTCAGAACGCCCGCGTACAGGGTTCCGGCGAGTGTAACACCCCTGTTTTCCATGGCAGCGCGGACGTCGGCGGGATAGGCGTCACAAACCAGAAAGTGAAGCATGGCTTTCTACCTCGCCGGAAACGAAAGCCGTCGAAAATCTTTCGAGGGAAATCCTCGCCCTGCCATGAGGCGAGATCGTGCGCCGATTCGTCCTTCTGCCATGGGGATTCCTTTATGCGCAGGGCTTATACGGGCACGGATCCGGCAAGGGAAGGGGTGGTGGATTCAACCCTCGCCGCTGATCGCTTCCAGTTCCCGCTGCCGGGTCTCCGGCAGAAGGAGTAGTGCCGTCCCTGCAAAGGCCACGAAGATCGACAGGATGCTCGTGGCATGGGCGATTCCTCCGGGTGTCCCACCCCAAAGCCCGACCAGTCCGAGACCGATGGCCGCACCGAGCACTTCCACGATGGAGAGCCATCCGGCGGCGGTGCCTCGTTGTGAGGTGGGGAACAATTCGGTGGACAGCGCACGAGTGATGACCTGACTCGCCGTACCGCAGAAAACGATACCAATCCATGCTGGTGGCACACACCAACTCGGGCCACGGTAGAACAGCCACGCGAACACGGGAAAGGCAGTGCAGAAGCCCAGGCCAACGAGGCGCCGCCCTATCCGGTCACCGAGACGGCCGGCGACGATGTTACCGACGATGCCGATCGCTCCGCCCACGATGACGGTGGCCGAGAAATGAGCTGGTTGCCAGTTGTGGACCGTCAGGACGTAATAGGCGGTGAACTGGAACACCGAAATGGCACCAATCGCACCGAGTCCGGCGGCAGCAGCGATGATTGCCGCCCGCCCCGGGTATTGCAGGAGAAAGCCCTTCAACGGGCGCGCCCACTGTGTGAGGAGACCGTGCTTTGCGGAAGTCTCGTGCTCCTGTGCCCGGTGCTCTGTGAACCGCCGTGTCTCTTGGATCTCCCGTCGCAGCCGGGGCAGCAACAGCATGGGAACGATTCCCAGGGCGTACAGGGCCCGCCAGCCGAACGGCAGATCGTCGATGAACACGAACATCAGGGCGGCGGCGCCGTTGCCACAGGCGCCAAGGGCGCCCAGCATACCAATTCCCCAACCGCGATGTCTGGCCGGAAATTCCTCCGTAATGATGACCAGGGACATTGCGGCACAACTGATCATGAAGGCACGGCCGGCCATCTGAGAGAGTACGAACTGAGCTGGCGATTGTGCCAGGGCGGTGAGAAACGTCGCCACACTCACTCCCGCCAGTGAGACGAGAAATACGCGTCGCCGGCCGAACTGGTCGGACAGCGGAAGAAGGACAAATGCCGGAAAAGCGCCCAGGCGGATGAGTCCGAGGTAGACTCCGAACTGGCTTTCACTGAAGCGCAGATCTTCCGCCACGTATTTCAGCGTCGCGGTCAACATCGCCATGTCGTACTGCTCAAAGAACATGGCGAGCGAAACCAGGCCGAGCACACGGATGACATGGTCGTCGAGTTCAGGGACACGACCGAGAAAAGTGGGGATCCACCAGGGGTTGCGGCGATGGGGGCAGGCCCCCGGCGGTGCAGGCACGAAGCGGACGCTAGCCCGTGACCTCCGGGGTGTCGAGGATGGACGCCAGACGAACAGTCGCGCAGCACCTTTTCGATCATGCCGAACGTGATCGTCCTGCTGAAACAAGTGCTCGTGCTGGTGGCGTTCACTCCGAGGCCAGGGGATGACGGCGGTTCCCCAACTCCCTGTTCCGCGGTATTCCTGCAGCATGAAAGCAATTGTGCTGAAGAAGTATGGTCCGGCGCATGAGGCTTTTGCGCTGGAGGAGCGTCCGGCGCCACAGCCCGGCACAGGGCAGGTGCGTATTGCGGTGGAAGCCTTTGGTCTGAACTACGCCGACATCTCCGCGCGCCACGGCACGTACAACGATGCGCCGCCCATTCCCTGTGTCATCGGCTATGAGGTGGTCGGTCGGATCGATGCCCTGGGGGATGGCGTTGAAGGACCGGCCGTGGGGACTCGAGTCGCTGCACTGACCCGTTTCGGTGGCTACGCGACATCGGTCGTGACCGATGTGCGTGCGGTGGTCCCTATTCCCGAAGACCTCGATGTGGGGATTGCCGTGGCACTGCCGACGCAGGGAGGCACCGCCTATTTCTGTGCCGAGGAGATGGTGCGCCTCTATCCAGGAGATCATGTGTTGGTGCAGGCTGCAGCCGGAGGTGTCGGTACGATCCTGGTACAGCTTTGCAAGCGCCGGGGATGTACAGTCTACGGCACGGCCGGTTCGGATTCCAAGTTACAATATCTGCGTGATCTCGGCGTCGATCATCCGATCAACTACCGCCGAGAGGACTTCGCGGAAGTGATCGGCCGACTGCGCGGCCGCGAGGGGCTGGATGTGGTGTTCGACTCGATCGGAGGCTCGGCGGTGCGCAAGGGGCTGGCGTTACTTGCCGCAGGTGGTCGCATCGTCTGTTTCGGCGCGGCCGGACGCGAAGCGGGTCCGTTGCAGAAGTTGCGCGATCTGACGTTTGCCGCTTCGTTTGGGTTTATCCACCCGATCCCTCTGCTGATGAACAGCAAATCGCTGCTTGGCGTGAATATGCTGCGACTCTCCGATGAGCGGCCACTTGTATTGCAGCGCGTTCTTCTGGGTGTGATGGACCTGGCCCTCAAGGGAGAATTGAAGCCGACGGTCGGCGGCCGCTTCGAGGCGGCGCAGATTGCTCAGGCGCACGAGTTTCTCGAAGGTCGTGGCTCGATGGGGAAAATTGTGGTGAATTGGTGAGTCGCCGGATGGGTGGTCCTGCCCCGAAGCGCCCGAGTCTCTACGACGAGCCGCTCTATTATGATGTCCTTTACGGGTGGGATCGTGACGCGGAAGCCGAGTTTTATGACAAGGTTTTCCGTGTTCACGGTGTGATCCCTCCGGCGCACGTGCTGGAGGTCGCCTGTGGCACTGGCCAGATCGCCATACGGTTGGCGCAGCGTGAGTGGCAAGTCGCGGGATTCGACTTGCGACCTGCCATGCTGCGGTTTTTGAAAATACGGGCAAGTGCAGCCCACGCCCGGGTCGAAACGTTCTGCGCCGATATGACACAGTTTGCCGCGAGCCGGGCGTTCGACGCATCACTCTGCCCGGTCGGTTCCTTTCATCTGCTGGCTTCTGACGATTCCGTTCTGGCGCACCTGTGGTGTGTCGCGTCTACCCTGCGTGCAGGTGGGATCTATGTGTTGGATCTGACCTTGAGCCAGGAGGGTAAGACCGAGCACGAGATCGAGGATTGGGGTATGGAGCGAGGCCCACTGAGTGTGCGTGCTTCGACAGTGGGGCTGACCGCAACGAATGCCGTGACAGGTGAGCGGAAAGATCTCGATTGGGGTGGCGATCTGCGCCCGTATACAGCGGATGGCTTTCGGGCTCTGCTCGACCAGGCAGGTTGTTTCTCGATTGCCTCGTTTTATCCCGAGAGAAGAAATTCAATCGGAGAGGAGAGTTCTTTCGACCTTTGTCACCGCACTATGCATCCGGATCCGGGACGCTGCATCGTCGTCCTCCAGTGCTGAGGCTTCACCGGTCTGACTGGTTTCGAGGATGCAGGCCCGGTGTTCCGGCAACTGCCAGTCCGGCGCCGCGTCCGTCGTACGGACGATCAGGGTTTCCCGCAACCGTTCAGTGCGTGGGAGACAGCCGCGATCAGTTCGTCGATCTGAACCTGCCCGTCTGAGTTTCCATCCATGGCCGGGCATTCCAGAACGGGACGTAAATCGAGCGCAGTCGCCACACCCAGGACGATCTCGTCGACCGTGACTTCCGTATCGCCATTGCAGTCGCCCCCGCATACATCGCCGACCTGAACGATCATCTCACGGGGCGCTCCGACATTTCCATCGAGATCCCGCATTCGCGCCTTTACTGTCGTTGCTCCGTTCGGGAAGGACCAGGTGGGTGAGACGATCATGCAGTACTGCAGGGTGCTGAGGGGTTCGACGAAACCGAAATCACCGCTGGAAAAGGAGGTACAAGCATCTTGTGAAGAGACCGCTTTCGGTTCGCCGGTCCCGTCGTCGGCACGGCAGGTCAGGTCGTTGATGGCGGCGGCGATCGTATCGCTGCCGTCGAATTCGAGCCGTGGAGTGGCGGGCACACCTCCGGCTTGGGGAGGTCGTGAGTCACATACCATGGTGCTGCCATTGCCGAGGTTGCGCGACACGAGCATTTGCAGATCAGGGAGCACAGCCGGATCTGCCGGAGAGTAGTCGAAGGCTGAGGTCCCCACGGGAACTCCGCTTCGCCCCGGACGGCCTTCGGCAATGAGGACGAAGCCAGCCCCGAAATCGCGTTGATACACCGGGCGGCCCTGTCCGTCGAATTGGTCTGGACTCAGTGGTACGCCATCGGCCCGTGCCAGTCCCAGAAAAGTGATCTCTGGGCCCGTTGGGCATTGCGGTCCATCGAAAGAGATCTTGTAGAGTCCTGCAGCGGGCTCGCCGCAACTGCTGACGAGCACCGTGTGGCGTCCGGTCTTGTCGAGTTGGAGGTCATTGAAGCCGCCACAGGATGTGGTGTTGCCGGCGATGGATTCTCCGTCGGGATCGAAGACGCGGAAGCGCAGGCGCCCGGCGCTCTTGTCGAGATTCGTTCCACGGATCTTCACGTGGTCACCGGCCGAGGCGAAAAAGGAATATGCATCGACCTGGCCTGGTGCTCCGAATCGGCGGATATACGGGAATGGACCGCAGGGGATGGGCATACTGCAGTTGCCGTTGCTGTCGGAGACGATGTTCGCTTCGATCGTGTATCGACCGGCTTCCTCGTTGCGGCAGTCCCACACCTTGATCGCGTTTTTGCGATTCTCGCCGTCGAGCACGATTGATCCGGCGCAGGTGGATTCGTGGTTGGACTCCAGGGCGAGCAAATCGATGGTGCCTGAAACATCGATTGCATCGATTGCAACGACGCCGGGGCCGAGGCTGTCGAGCCCGTATTCGTGGCGTTCTCCCGTAGCGAGCTGTGTGGTGTAGGGCACACCACAGGTGAGACGGCGAGTGTCGGCACGGCCTGGCGACCCAGCGAGCAACAGAGCCAGAACCAGCGACGCGCTGGCAAGACACTGCATCGCGGCATTCCGGACGATGAGGCCGTTCGGGGCTTGCCTGCGGATGGTCAGTGGAAGACTTCCTGTTCGACCCATCCTTCTCCGCCACTCGGCATCCTTACTCGATACCATTCTCGATCCTCACCGCTCAGCTTTACCAGATCCCCTCGTTTGAGTGTGGCGATTACCTGTGAATGCGAGTGTGGCTCGGCATACACGGTTGCCTCCCGCGCCCCTACACGAAGATCCTGTGAAACGGAAACGGCGCGTGTCAGGCGTTGTGAGGGCTGTGGTGAAAACCAGTCGGTTTTTGCACTCAGCGTGACGAGCAGGCCGGCTGCAAGCGCCAGTGGAGCCAGATAGCGAAAAGCAGGGGGGATCGGCAGGTGCCGGATACAGCGGGGCGAAGGTGAGGTAGCCGCAGGGGCACCTGCCGATGTGGCAGCGCGTTGGGGGAGTACGGCTGCCAGACGGACTCTGATTTCGTCGGGGACGGGTTCTGACATCTCGAGATCACGGCTCAATCGTGACTGTGCGTGCATGACGCTGCCGAGACAGGCGTCGCAAGCATCGAGGTGTGTATCCAGACGGCGCGTCGTTTCGAGATCGATGCTTCCCGAGAGGAATGCCAGGAGAATCTCATCACCCGGACAGACCGATTCCCGTGCAGCGGTCGAAGAATGCTTTGGTTCAGACATCGGATTCTCCCGAGGGCGGCGTGTCACCGGCCGCGTGGCCGGCAAGGCGTGCCGCGACTTCTTTGCGCACTCGCAAAATCTGCGATGCGACGTTCCCGATGGTCGTATTCAACAATGTCGCGATATCCTTGTAGGGTGTCGTTACTTTGCGCCTTTGTACGCGTTCCATGATGTTGGCGCGTTGACCCTGGCGCCATTTGAGCTTGCGTTCGAGTTCCGTCTGTTCTTCACGCAGTTGCCGTGCCGTCGAGGTCTGTGGCGGCAGGGAGCCGAGATCGCTGGCGATGCGACGGAGGCGGCGTTCATACAGATGGATCCATGCTTGCACCCCTTCGAGTTGGTCTTCCAGTTTCTTGAGTCCGGCCTCGCGCTCCCGCACGGTTGCCCGCATCCGCTCGACTTCGACGAGGATCTCAGGGATGCGCCGCCCCGATGCTTTGCGGATGTGGCGGAGATCGCTCGGGGTCAGTTCGCAGTCCTCCACATGGAGGAGTTTGAGGATGACTGCCTTTGTCGGAGGTATGTCGGCAAGCAGGTCCAGAAACGCCATCCGTTGCTGATCCTCGCCGTTGTGGTTGGATGCAAACGTAGTGCGTTCATCCGCCGGTTCGTCGATCGCGTCGATGGGCACGGTTTCAATCTCCCGTTCCGTGCGTTTCCATTCCAGCACCAGGTTGTCGAGAACGAAACCGAGCAGATAGCTGCGCAGACTGATGCGCCCCTCGAAAGTTTGAATCCGTCGGAAGATCCTGCCCTTGTCGAAAGCAAAGACGTAAAAATCCCCTGCCTGGTCGCGGGGTACACGGTAGACGCGGAGAGGAAAGGCGTAGATCAACTCGCCGAACCGCTCCTGAAACTCCCGGATGGCATCGGACTCTGCTGACAGACAGCGTCGAATCAGTTCCCGCTCTTCCTGGACGGCTGCCTCCCCCATCACTGTTCGCCACCTGTGTCGCAGGATATCGATTGCGTGTGCTCGTGCGGTAGGATACCGACCTCCCGCGTTGCGGCAGGAAGGGGTGTGGATGGGACCATGGATTCCGAGCCAACAGCATCACTTTCTGTGCTTGCTTGGTGCATCCTCTTTCTCGTTTATTGCAGAGACGCGAAAAAATTACCTCACCTGCAACAATCATACGGCCTCGCGCACCGATTCAAACGGGCTTTCAGGTTGCAAGCGGCCGCTGTTGCGGGAATACCTGCTCCGTGGGAGTGCGATGACGGTAGCAGGCGGACGCGGCGCCGGAAGAGGTTTCATGGCGACGCTATTGTTTGTGTGGCTGGTTTTTCACGGGTCGATGTGTACGGACACCGGGGTTGCGGCTGCGGCCACGGCGGCAAATCCGGCGCGCAGGGAGGCCGGCACACTTTGGGTTCTGGCCGTGGGTGTGAGCCGTTACAGCCAATCGGAGCTCAACTTGCGATTCGCCGATGTCGATGCGCGTGCGGTGTCCTCAGCCCTCCAGCACCAGACGGGTGGTCCGCTCTACCGCGATACTCGCACTCTGTTGTTGACCAACGAAGAGGTCACGCGTGAGAGCATTCTCGACAGTATGGTGCGCTTTCTCGGCCAGGCGGGCCCCAATGACGTTGCCGTGGTCTTTCTGGCGGGTCATGGCGTACGGGATGTGTCCAGCGGAAGTTATTATTTCCTGCCGGCTTCGGCTTCCACCGAGAACTACATCACGGCCGGTGTGCGCATGACCGACTTCGATGAGTCCCTGCGTGCCGTGCGGCGCAATGCGCGTGCCGTCGTGCTCATGTTCGACACCTGTCATGCCGGTGCGCTCAGGTTTGCCGCGCCCCATCTTGCTCCGCTCGAAGATCCTGCTGCCCGGTTGAGTGCCAGCGAGGGGTTCTTCCTGCTGGCGGCGAGCAAACCCGGAGAAGAATCGGAAGAGCGCCCGGAGATCGGTCACGGGGCGTTTTCATATGCCGTGCTCGAAGGGCTGGCGGGGGCCGCCGACGCCGATGGCGATCAGGCGATCTCGGTGACGGAGTTGTTCGGTTACGTGACACGAGAGGTGGCCGCGCTCACGGGGGGGATGCAACACCCGTATTACAAGATCGAGGGGAGCGATTTCCTCTTTGCTGCCGTGAAGTCGGGAGTTGTAATGCTCACTCCACGCAGCAGCCCGATGCTGCGCACTCCGACACAGCAGCTCGAAGTCGCTACCCCGGTGCCCAATACGGTGGCAGTGCTGGATTTCCGCAATTTGCGCGCCGATCCTTCCCATGACTGGGTAGGCGTCGCCCTGCGGACGGCTTTCAATACCGAGTTGAGCAAGGTGCCTGCGCTGAACGTCTACGCCCCGGAACTGATCGATCGTGCCGTCAAGATCCACGGTACCGATCAGCTTGCCGCCGCAAAGGAACTGGGGATCGACCGCCTCGTCACCGGATCCTACAGCGTGATCGGCGAGGCGGTGCGTATGGATGCTCACATCGTCTACACGGGCACAGGCCTGCAAGAGGGATCGGACAGCGTTCAGGGTGAACTCGGAGACTTTTTCGCTCTGCAAAAACGGCTCGTCATCAGCGTATTGCGTCGTATGCACGTCAGTTTTCCGAGTGAGGCTGGGGATTCGACGGATCGTGGCAACGCCGATGTGAATGCATATCGACTGCTCCTCGAAAGCGAGGGTGAGGTGGTCGAATCGGTTCGGCCGACTCCGGCAACGCCAGCGCGACGGAAGGCGCCCCGAAGCCGTGAGCGGCGTTCCTGGTTGCAGGAAGGATGGCAACACCTGGCGCTTTTGCTGGTGTCTCCAGCCTACGCCGCGGATACGGCAGATACCGAGGTAGCCGTCCGGCAATTGCTCGAGGAATACCGGCAGGCCCTGGAGGCCAAGAACCTGGATCGCCTCGAGAAAATCTATGTGGATTTCCCCGGCGGGAGGCGGGAGGCGTTGCGCCAATACCTCGAAGGTACGCACAATCTTTCGGTGCAGATCGGTGACGTGGTGATCTCGCCGCATGGCGGAGACATCATCGTCTCCTACACGCGGACGGACAAATTCGTCGACCGCCAGAGCGGCAGGCCCGTGCAACTCGAGGTCCGTCTCACGCGCGCCGTCTCGTTGACCCCGGGTGGCTGGAAGATCGCCGGGAAGCCGTAACGTTCGATTCAATGGATTCGATACGCTGCACAGCCCGAACGATACCGCACCCGCTAACGCCGTCATCGGTCTGGCGTAATCTGACGATGGTCCTTTTGGCAGGCGGCGCGTTCGTGTTTGCAGGTGTCCTCCCTCGTCCTGTGGCCGCACGGCCTCTGGATCAGATCATTCCGAACCTGTTTGGCGGGTATCTTGCCACTTCGGTCTCACCGAACGCAGTAAAGGATTTGCAGACACCACGCGTCGCTGACCGTTTCCGCGGCCTCTCGTCGTCTCTCAATGTGGCCCGTTCACAGGTGCCCGCGCCATCCGCAACTGGAGCGTTTCGCTTCGAGTTCGATGACGAGGCCGATACCTTCGTGCGCAGGGATCAAAGCCTGGGTCCGATCATCGGGGAACGCGCGCAGACGCTGGGAGCCCGTTCGGGAACGTTCGGATTCTCCTACACGCGGATCGATTTTGCGACGCTCGGTGGCGATTCTCTACGCAGTCTGACCAGCACCCAACCTGCACTCTCGGAGAGCTTTCTGCAGGGATTTCCATCCTCGGACCGGTTTCGGGCAATGGACAATATGCTTGAAACCCGTCTCAGTCTGAAGCTCGGCTTCGATCTGTTTTTCCTCACGGCAGCTTATGGCCTGACCGATGACGTCGATGTGAGTCTGACGCTTTCGATGAGCCGGGCTCATATGCGCGGCCATGCCACGGCGATCATCCATGATCCCGCCGGCAATGAGGGTGCCTACTTTTCGTATCGCCAGCCCGGCCTCGTCTATGACGGGTCGGGGGAGTGCGCGTCAGACTTTACGTGCGCGGTGGACAGTTTCGATGAATCCGTGTTCGGCACCGGAGATCTCTACCTGCGCGGCAAGTGGCACATTGGCAATTTCCGCTGGGTGGATCTCGCTGTTGCCGGAGTTCTGACCGTGCCCACCGGCAACGCCAACAACCTTCTCGGTTATCATGACGTGACGTTTACCCCATGGCTCATCGGTTCCAAAACTTTCGGGCGTCTCTCGCCTCACGTCAATCTGGGTTATGCATTCCGCCGTGGTACCGATGTGAGCCAGGCCCAGTGGATTGCGGGTACCGATATTCTGGCGGCGCAGTGGCTGACCCTGGCTGCCGATTTTCTCGGATATCACGACGACCATCGTGATGGGATCAACGACGATATCTTTCAAGCCGCAGCCGGGTTCAAGGTGAATCCGTTCGGTAGTATCGTCATCGCTGGAACCTTCCAGTTTCCCCTCAACAACGACGGCCTACGCGCCGACATCATCTACTCGACGCATATCGAATATACCTTTTGATCCGATTGATCCGAGTCCGAGACTTGAAAGGGGGCCTCCAGGGAAATCAGGAAGCGTCCCACGGACACCGGCGCCAGAATCCGTGTATCGGGCAGATCGTGGGAGCCACCGGCCGTGGCCCGTGAGAGAGGGTCGAGTATGGCGTCCTGCGTGTCACGGGGGCGTCTGCTGGGGCAGGCGTCATGGCCGCACCGGGGACGGCGGACTTTCGTTCCCATGCGGCTTCAGCGCCTGCGAGACCCTCCGAGGATTCCCCCGAGCATGCCGCGCAGGATCTTCTGCCCGATCTGGCTGCCAACCGTGCGGGCTGCTTGTTTGGTCATCGTTTCGACAAGTCCCTGCCGGCGTTTCGTACCCCACAGCAATTCGCTTACGACACCTCGCACTCCTGCGGCCTCGGCTTCTTTTTGTGTGGGGGGTTCCGCGGCCGGAGCGTCGGGTGCGATGGATCGCTGGGTGAGTATCTCATAGGCCGATTCACGATTGACTGGAGTATCGTATCGAGCACCGATCGGGCTGCGTGAACGAATGGCACTGCGTTCTTCGGGCGTCAGTGCGCCGATCCGGCAGCGTGGAGGTGCCATGATCGTACGCTCGACTGGCATCGGCACGCCACGTTCCTGCAACGTCGAAACGAGAGCTTCTCCGACGGCAAGATTACCGAGGGTTTTTCCAACGTCGAGATTCGGATTCTGGGCAAAGGTCTCTGCCGCTGCGCGGATCGCTTTCTGATCTCGCGGCGTGAAGGCGCGCAGCGCGTGTTGGATGCGGTTGCCGAGTTGTCCGAGGATCTCGTTGGGAATGTCGTCCGGGAACTGTGAACAGAAAAATACACCCACACCCCTGGATCGGATGAGGCGGACGACCTGCTCGATCCGTTGGCGCAACGATTGTGGCGCATCACCAAAGAGGAGATGTGCCTCGTCGAAGATGAAGATCAACCGGGGCTTTTCGAGATCGCCTGTCTCAGGTAGGTTCTCGAATAATTCTGACAGCAGCCACAGTAGGAAGCTCGAGTACATGCGCGGCTTCAAAATGAGTTGATCGGCAGCCAGGATGTTGATGATACCCCGTCCGCTCAGATCCGTGCGCAGCAGGTCCATCAGATCGAGGGCCGGTTCACCGAACAACTCATTCCCGCCCTCGCGTTCGAGCGTCAGGAGTGCTCTCTGGATGGCTGCAACCGAGGCGCTGCTGACCATTCCGTATTGCTTCGAGATTTCCTGTCGGTTGTCGGCAACGAAGGATAGCAGGGCGCGCAGATCGGGCAGATCCAGAAGCAGCAGGCCGCGATCGTCTGCCAGAGTGAACGCGATTTCCAGGACGCCCGATTGTGTGTCGTTGAGTTGGAGGATCCGGCCCAACAGAGTGGGACCCATCTCGCTCAGCGTGGCCCGCACGGGATGACCAGCTTTTCCGTACAGATCCCACAAGACAACGGGATTTGCCTCGTTGGCGTAATCTGGGATGCCGATCTGTGAGATGCGTTCACTGATTGTGGGCGACAGTGTGCCGGGCATTGCCAGCCCTGCCACGTCGCCTTTGACATCCGCCATGAAGACGGGAACACCCATGCGGGAGAAGCCTTCAGCAACGACGAGGAGTGAGACGGTCTTCCCCGTCCCAGTCGCTCCCGCGATCAGGCCGTGCCGGTTGCCGTATTTCGCCAGGAGGTGGACGGGTCCCTCCCCCTTGCCGAGAAGAATTTCATTCACTGCTTGTCCCTCCGGAGGTTTCGACGATACGTTGCGCTTGTGATGCTGGCAATCTTATGGCGACAAGGGATCAATGCCGGGCGCCTTGTCCAGGTTGTCGTGGGACGGACGTGATCGGCCGAACTACTGTGGCTCTGTGCGGGCCAGACCGTCGGCCCGGACGGTGAGTTCGCGTAGGGACGATTCCAGGCGTTGGCGGATTGCATCCAGGTCTGCATCATCCACATCGCGCGCAACGGAGATCGGTTCTCCAACGACATAGATCAACGTGGCAAACGGCAATGGAATGATCAGTCGATCCCAACTGCGGATCTGCAGGAAGCGTGTGACTCCGCAACTGACTGGGTAGAGCGGTGCTCCGGTGGCGCGCGCAAGATGTACGACGCCCGGTTTGACCTCATATCGTGGCCCACGTGGCCCATCCGGCACCACGGCGATGCTATCGCCGTTGCGGAAGGCCCGGAGCAGTTGCAGTGATCCCGAGGTGCCTCCTCGTGATGCCGATCCCCTCACGGCACGGATATTCCAGCGTTGCAGGACACGACTGGCGATTTCCCCATCGCGACTTTGACTGATCATGATGCAGACTCGCCGCCCATGGGCTGCTGGGGGCATGGCGATCACCCGGTTGTGCCAGAAAGTGAACAGAATCCGCTCGTGTTCCCAGCGTTCGAACAAATCCTGGGCATCGACGAAACACACGCGCCATGTCCGTGAGAACAACCACAGGAGCGAGCTGATGATGGGTGGTGCGAGGACGACGACCCAATCCCGGGAGCGTCTCTGCTGGCGCTTCAGCCAACGTGAGATTCGCCGGCCTTTCCGTATTTTCGTCGTGGGCGCGATCTGCATCAAATCAGTGGAGAAGTTTGCCTTCGGTGGTTTCCGGTGCTTCGAGGAACTGCAGATCGTACAACTTGCGGTATTCCGCATTGAGCGCCAGAAGCTCTTCGTGGGTGCCCTGTTCAACGACGTGGCCTCGCACCAGCACGACGATCTGATCCGCTTGCCGCACAGTCGATAGGCGGTGCGCGATCACCAGGGTCGTGCGGTTCTCCATCAGCCGTTCCAGTGCGGTTTGCACCAATCGTTCAGACTCATTGTCGAGCGCGGAAGTTGCTTCGTCCAGGATGAGAATCGGCGCATTTTTCAGCAGCGCCCGCGCAATGGCCAGGCGCTGGCGCTGTCCGCCCGACAGCTTCACTCCGAGTTCACCGATGACGGTATCATACCCTTCGGGCAGTTGTTCGATGAACTCATGGGCGTTGGCGGCTTTTGCAGCAGCGATGATGGCCTCCATGCCGCCTTCGCTGCGCCCGTAGGCGATGTTGTTCTTGACCGTGTCGTTGAACAAAAACGTGTGCTGCGTAACGACAGCGATTTGCTGGCGCAGACTGGCCAACGTCACATCACGGATATCGACGCCGTCAATCGTGATACAGCCTTCCTGGACGTCGTAGAATCTCGGAATCAGGTCTGCCAGTGTGCTTTTGCCTCCGCCGCTCATGCCGACGAGGGCAACCACTTCACCCTGCCGGATCTCCAGGTCGACATCTCGTAGGACCCATTCCTGTTCGTAGCGGAAGCTGACGTGTTCGAGGCGAATCGCCTTGCGCATTCGTCCGAGCACCCTGGCATCGGTGCGTTCGACGACTTCGCTGCCAGTGTCGAGCAGTTCGATCACCCGTTCGGCGGCGCCGAGCGCTTGTTGGATTGTGGTGTTTGTCCTCGCCAGACCCTTGAACGGTTCGTAGAGGAGAAAGAGCGCGGTGAGAAAAGCCAGAAAGGATCCCTGCGTGCGCCCACCACTGATCACACTGTGCCCTCCGTACCAGACGACACCGGCGATCCCGAAGGCGGCCAGGATTTCCATCATCGGAGCCGTGAAGGCCCGAATCCGCGTGGTTTTCATGTAAAGGCGGAAGAGATGCTGATTCTCCGCGTCGAAGCGCTCGCGCTCGTATGCTTCCATGCCGAATGCCTTGACCACCCGGTTTCCCTGGATGGTCTCCTGCAGAAGCATCGTCAGGTTTCCCATCGTCACCTGACCGCGTCGCGCCACTCTGCGCAGGCGCTTGGATAACCGAAGGATGGGCAGGACCGATGCCGGGAAGACGACAAAGGCAATGGTTGCGAGGAGCCAGTCCTGGTAGAAGGCGACGCTCACCAGAATGATCAGCGAGGTTGCATCCTTGAGGACCGAGGCGACGGAGTCGACCACGGCGCCACGGACGAGCGCCACGTCGTTGGTGACGCGCGATACGATGGTGCCCGTGGGCGTACGGTTGAAGAAGGAAAGCGAGAGCTGTTGGATGTGTGTGTTCAACTCGCTGCGGATGTCCGCCACGATGCGTTGTCCGACGTACTCCGAAAAATATGTGCTGCCGAAGGAAACGATACCGCGTAGGAGAAACACGCCGATGATGACGAACGGCAGCACTTGCAGGACGAAAATGTCTTTGTTGGTGAACACATCGTCGAAAATGTAGCGGATGAGAAACGGCATGACGCCGTTCGTGCTGCTGAAGATGACCATGCAGATCACCGCAAGGATGAAGTGCGGCCACCAATAGGGGCGGAGGTAGCGCAGGAGCCGGCGATAGAGTGAGGAGCGATTCATTGAATCAGATCCAGAGCGAGTCGAGCAGCCCGAGTGGTGGCTCCCGGTTCGCCGAGTTTGCTGCGTAGCTCATTCAGCATGGCCGTCAACTCTTTGCGCTGCGCGTAGACGTCCACCAGCGCCTCCGCCAACCGTTCGGCTGTGACCTCGTTTTGAATGATTTCCGGAAAGACTCGCCGTCCCAGAATGA